>JAJRST010000079.1 GCA_024278645.1 bacterium
AACGGCAATTCGTCGCCAAATTCAACGATGACCCTGTCCGGCACGCTGGCCGACGGCGATGTTTACGTCGTGGCCAATGCCAATGCGGACGCCGCCATTTTGGCGGCTGCCGATGCAACAAACAGCGTCGTCAACTTTAACGGCGACGACGCTTTTGCCTTGCGCAAAAACGGCGTCGGTTTGATCGACGTCATCGGCCAGATCGGCTTTGACCCGGGGAGTTCATGGTCGAACAACGGCGTCTCCACAAAAGACCAGACGCTGCGGCGCAAGGCGTCGGTGTGCTCCGGCGATGGCGACGGCAGCGACGCCTTTGATCCCTCCGTCGAATGGCTCAGTTATGCTAAAGATACCTTCGACGGCCTGGGCGCCCACTCGTCAAATTGCGCGGCGACGACGATTGATGTGATCATCAATGAAATTCACGCCGACCCCGATGCGACCGAGGGCGACGCCAACGGCGACGGCAGCGTGGATACGGCGCAGGATGAATTTGTGGAAATCGTCAATAATTCCTCGACGACGGTGGACATCAGCGGCTGGACCCTGTCCGACGGCGCCAGCATCCGCCACACGTTTCCGGCGGGTTCGGTGCTGCAGGCCGGTTACGCCGCGGTTGTTTTTGGCGGCGGCGCACCGTCCGGCGATTTTGGCGGCGCACTGGTGCAGACGGCCAGCAGCGGCGGCCTGGGATTGAACAACGGCGGCGATACGGTCTCGCTCAACGACGGCAGCGCGGACCAGGATGTGGTCGCCTACGGCGCCGAAGGCGGCGACAACCAATCCATCACCCGCGATCCCGACATCTCCGGCGCCACATTCATTAAACACACAACGGCGACCAATGCGGACGGCGCTCGCTATTCCCCCGGCTGTCGGATTGACGGCGCCAGCTTTTTCTCAACCTACATCCATGACGTTCAGGGCAGCGGCGGCTCCAGCCCAATGAACGGCGCTACGGGCGTTGTCATTGAGGGCATTGTCGTCGGCGACTTTCAGACCGCCGCAGAGTTGAGCAGCTTTTTTATCCAGGAAGAAGACAACCAACATGACGGCGACGACATGACTTCGGAGGGCATTTTTGTCTATGCGGACGCCTCTGTTGCGGACGTCAATGTCGGCGAAAAAGTGCGCGTCACCGGAGATGTGACCGAGTATTACGACAAAACGGAATTGACAAATGTTTCCCAAATTGTGGTTATCGATGCGCCCGGCGCACCGTCGCCGGCGACGGTGACGCTGCCGGTTTCCGATCTCACAGACTGGGAGGCCAAAGAGGGTATGCTCATCGCCGTCAACCAGGAGCTGACGGTCACCGGCAATAGCGGCTTGGTGCAGTATGGCGAACTGGAGCTTTCCGTGAACGGGCGGCTGTATACGCCGACAAACGTCGTCGATCCGGGCGTCGACGCCAACAACAAGCAGGATGAGAACGACCGCAGCCGCATTCAACTGGATGACGGCAGCCAGGCGAGCAATCCTGACCCCATTCCCTATGTGGATGCCGACAACACGCGGCGCATTGGCGCCACCTTGCCTTCGCTTACCGGCGTGCTGGATTACAGTTTTAGCGCCTACGAAATCCATCCGACGACCTCGGTTTCGTTTACCGACGCCAATCCGCGAACGGCCTCGCCGCCGGCGACCGGCGGTCCGTTGACCGTGGCCAGTTTTAACGTGCTCAACTTTTTTAACGGCGACGGCCAGGGCGGCGGCTTTCCGACGTCTCGGGGCGCCGATACCTATGAGGAGTACCAGCGACAGCGCAGCAAAATCATCAACGCCCTCTCGGCCATTGAAGCGGATATTGTCGGACTGGTCGAAATCGAAAACGACGGCTTTGGCCCGAACAGCGCCCTCCAGGACCTGGTGAACGGCTTGAATGATGCCATGGGCGCCGGCACATACAGTTTCATCGATCCCGGCGTCGCCCAGGTGGGCACGGACGAAATCACCTGCGCCTTGATTTACAAGCCGGCCAGCGTGACGCCGCAAGGCGCCGCCGCCATTCTGGACAACAGCGTCGATTCGCGTTTTGTCGACATCAATCGCCCCTCCATTGCACAGACATTTCAAGACGGCGGCAATGAGATATTCACGGTCGACGTCAATCATTTCAAATCAAAGGGAAGCGCCTGCACCGGTGATCCCGATATTGGCGACGGCCAGGGCAACTGCAACCAGACGCGCGTGGACGCCGCCAATGCATTGACCGACTGGCTGGCGACGGACCCGACCGGCAGCAACGACCCGGATTTTCTCATCATCGGCGATCTCAATTCCTACGCCAGGGAAGACCCGATCGTCGCCATCAAGGACGCCGGCTATGTGGATTTGTTGCAGCGCTTTGTCGGCGTCGCTTACTCGTACGTCTATTCCAACCAATCCGGCGTTCTCGACCATGCGCTGGCCTCATCATCGTTGAACGCCGGCGTCACCGGCGCCACGCTCTGGCACATCAACGCCGACGAGCCCCGGGAGCTGGATTATAACGACAGCAATCCTCCCTCTCTCTACGATCCGGGACCCTATCGTTCCTCCGATCACGATCCGGTCGTCGTCGGTTTGAATCTCGAAAACCCGGTAAGCGTCGACATGTCGACCTTTCAGGCCGTTTATAACGGCGACGGCGTCACGCTGTTCTGGACGACGGCGAGCGAGATCAATGTCGCCGGCTTTAATATTTTGAGCAGGGACGAGCCTTCGGCTGACTGGGCGGCAATAAACGACGAACTGTTGCCCGCACAATACGGCCTGCGCGGCGGCGAATATGAGCACCATGACGCCACCGGACATCTTGCCGTGCAATACAAAATCGAGGAAGTTTTTGTGGATGGGCGTGTGGAATATTACGGCCCGATCAGCGCACAGCCGGCGTCGGATGTCGATGAAATGTCTTTGCCGCGGAACTTTGTGCTGCACCCCAATTACCCCAACCCCTTCAACCCTTCGACCACCATACGGTTCGATGTGCCGCATCCGGCCAAGGTCTCCGTCAGGATATTCGATACAAGCGGCCGCCTCATCGCGTCATTGGTTCACGGCAGCGTTCGGGCCGGTTCACACAGCGTGGTGTGGGATGGAAATGACATGCTCGGCAACACAGCGACGGCTGGCGTCTATTTTTGTCAGATGCGGGGAGGGGGTTTTTCGCAGGTGCGCAAGCTGACTCTGGTCAAGTGACTGATTGTCCGGGGGGCATCCCCGGACAATAAATCTCCCGAGCTCCTGTTGAACAGGCGCCGGAACGCAAGTCTGGTCAACCGGTCTGTTCGCAGGTATGCTTTGGAAGCAAAGCTTCCTTTCACATTGCCGGGGATGTCCCGCAACTTGGAGAGGAGGGGACGGCGCAAGTAAAATGTTCCCGCTTTGGCGCCAATGCTAAACGCGCCACGGCGAACGCAAAGGTTTGCTCAACAGCTTGTTCGCCTCATCGTCTCCCTTAAACCGCTCCTTGTCCGGGTCCCAGGCCAGTTTTTTTTGCAACTTCATGGCAATATTGCCGATGAGGGGAATCGTTGTGGAACGATGGCCGATCTGCACCGGCGATGCCAGGCGGGCGTCGAACTTGATGGCGTCCAAAAAATTGCGATAGTGGTTGTGGCTTTCATAAAGGCGTATCTCGTTTGGCTTTATCCTTACGGATTTGAGCGATTCGCGCGATGTCTGCACCTTGCTGCCGTCGGTCGAGACCCACCCATCCGTGCCGGTAAAGGTGATTTGAAAAGCATCCGGCTCGGTGCGGGCGATCAATTCAACGCCGTTGGCGTACAGGGCGCGAAAATGAATAAATTCGACGACGTCGAACAGGCCGTCCCGCGGGAATTTTGCCCCCAGGTCTTCCACCTGGATCGGGCCGGTGAAGTCGCTGCCGTTTCCCCACTGCACAATGTCAAAGGCGTGTACGCCGTTATTTGTGTTTTGACCGCCGGAATAATCCTCGATGAAACGAAAAGAGTAGAGACAGCGCATCGTGTGATAGGGGGCCTGCGGCGCCGGGCCGAGCCACATATCGTAGTCCAGCCATTCGGGAACAGGATCGGGCGTCCAGGCGCCGGTCGGCGCGGTGCGATTGTTACCGGCCAGGAGCACCTCGACACGCTTCAACTCTCCGATATAGCCGTTGCGCACCAGTTCGCAGGCGAAACGCGTGCTGGCGTCGGAGCGGCGATGCGTGCCGGTTTGAAACTTGACGCCATTGCGTTCCACCGTCTGCACCATGGCGCGACCCTCGGCCACGGTCAGGGAGAGCGGCTTTTCGCCATAAACATGCTTGCCGCTGTTCGCCGCGGCGACGCCGATCACGGCATGCCAATGGTCCGGCGTGGCGATCATTACGGCATCGATGTCGGAGCGCGACATAAGCTCGCGATAATCGACATAGGCGGCGCAGCTTTTGTAGCTGCCGGCGGCCTTTGATGAATAATAGTCGTCGACAATCAGGCGCGCCGCCTCGCGGCCAAAATAATTGCCGTTCCAGCCATGCTTGTACCAATGGCCATATTCATTCGTTATACTGACAGGATCGCATACGGCCACGGCCTGTACATCAGGCTGCCCCAGAAAATTACGCATATTGTTTGTGCCCATGCCGCCGAGGCCGATAAACCCCATTGTGATGCGATTGCTCGGCGCATGTTGACCGAAAACAGACGAGGGGACGATCGTCGGCGCCGCCATTGCAAGGCACGTCTTTTTCAAAAAAGTTCGTCGGGAAAGCATGGTTGTATCTTTCATTGTTCCTTCCTTTCAAAAATTCTTTTCAATCCGGCTCGGACCGACGGCCTTTGGCGGCTCGGTCCTCGCGCTAAAAAATCTTTCGGCTGCCGTGAAACGCTGTCGTCATTCAATATAGTAAAATATCATTTATTTCCTATTGTACAAATCATTTTGTCCGGAATTATGTTGAATGCGTGCACACTTGATTTTTCTCGTTGGAAGCGGTGCGGCGACACATTTTTCTTGACATTTACCCTAAAAATTCTTAAATATGACATACCTGATCATATTTATAATGAATAGAAGAGCACAGATGAAAATTTCATATAAAGGCGATTATGCACTGCGAGCCTTGCTTGAGCTGGCTTACAAATACAACTCGAATGAAATTGTGCCGCTGACGGCCATTTGTCAACGCCAACGAATCCCGGAAAAATATTTGGAGCAGATTATGCTGATATTGAAAAAGGCCGGATATGTCGACAGTAAACGCGGTATTGGCGGCGGCTTTTACTTGAAAAAAAATCCGGAAGAATTGACGCTTGGAGAAATTATCCGACAGGTTGACGGTCCGCTCGAACCGACCTCTGGCATAAAGGCGGCGCCGTCGGCCCCAATGGCCGGCGAAGACCAAAAGGCGTTACAGGAGGTATGGGCAAAAGTAACACAGTCCATTGTCGAAATCGTAGGTCGCGTGACCTTTGCCGACGTCATGCGTCGCGCGGACGAGCTGCGAGATGAAAACGCCGATTTTAATTATGTCATCTGAAACAGCCACATCCTTTCACACAAAACTCGAGGGAATCATGAATCATCAAAATTATAAATTCGAAACCCTGGCCCTGCATGCCGGGCAGCAGCCGGATCCGACGACAAACTCGCGCGGCGTGCCGGTGTATCGCACCAGCTCGTACGTTTTTCGCGACACCAAACATGCGGCGGATTTGTTCGCCTTGCGGGAGCTAGGCAACATTTACACGCGAATCATGAATCCGACGCAGGACGTTCTGGAACAGCGCGTCGCCGCGCTGGACGGCGGCAAAGCGGCCCTGGCGCTGGCCTCCGGCACCTCGGGCATTCACTACAGCGTCATCAATATTTGCCAGGCGGGAGACGAAATCGTCAGCGCCAACAATCTTTACGGCGGCACCTACACTATGTTCCATGTGATCCATCCGCAACTGGGCATAAAGACCAACTTTGCCCCGCCCACGGCCGAGGGTATCGAGGCGGCGATCACCGAAAAAACGAAACTGATTTTCATCGAAACCATCGGCAACCCGGTTCTGGATGTCGCCGACGTTGAAAGCATCGCCAAAGTGGCGCAAAAACATCACCTGCCGCTGGTGGTGGATTCGACCTTTACCACGCCCTATTTGCTGCGCCCCATCGAGTACGGCGCCAACATTGTCGTGCACTCGCTCACCAAATGGCTGGGCGGCCACGGCGCCGGCATTGGCGGCATTGTCGTCGACGCCGGCAATTTTGACTGGAGCGATCCGAAGTTCAAAACATTCAACGAACCGGATCCCAGCTATCATGACATTCGCTATGCCCACGACCTCGGCGATCTGAACCCGGTCGCCTTTATCATGAGGATGCGTCTGGCGCCGCTGCGCAACCTGGGCGCCGCCATTTCGCCGGACAACGCCTGGTTCTTTTTGCAGGGCATTGAAACGCTGCCGTTGCGCATGGAGCGGCACTCGACCAATGCGCTTGCCGTCGCGCAATTTTTGCAAAAGCATCCGCAGGTGGCATGGGTTCGCTACCCGGGGTTGCCGGACGATCCTTCATACCCGGTTGCAAAGAAATATCTCAAAAAGGGCTTCGGCTCCATGGTCGTCTTTGGCATCAAAGGCGGCGCAGCCGCGGGAGAAAAGTTCATCAACAGCCTGGAATTGCTTTCGCACCTGGCCAACGTCGGCGACGCGAAAAGTCTGGCCATTCATCCGGCCAGCACGACGCATTCGCAGCTCTCCGAACAGCAGCAGCGAGACGCCGGCCTGACGCCGGAACTGGTGCGTCTGTCCATCGGCCTGGAAAGCATCGACGATATTATCGCCGATATTGAACAAGCTTTTGCCAACGTATGACGTTCTTATAAACCGCGGTTTTCAATCCGGGATCATTAAATGACGCTGTTTCTGATCCCGGTTTTCTTTCGGAGGGTTATCATGGGACAAATCTTTAAAGACAACAGCTACTCCATCGGCCGGACGCCTTTGGTCAAGTTGAATAAAGTTGCCGACGGCTGCGGCGCGACGATTCTCGGCAAAATCGAGGGCCGCAATCCATCCTATTCGGTCAAATGCCGCATCGGCGCCTCCATGGTGTGGGACGCCGAGGAACGCGGCGTGCTCAAGCCGGGAATGACGCTCGTCGAAGCCACCAGCGGCAACACCGGCATTGCCCTGGCGTTTGTCGCCGCCGCTCGCGGCTACGGGCTGATTCTGACCATGCCGGACAGCATGAGCATCGAGCGCAGAAAATTATTGAAAATATTCGGCGCCGAGATCATACTCACCGACGGCTCGAAAGGCATGCAGGGCGCGGTGCAAAAGGCCGAGGAGATTGCCGCCGGCGATGCGAAAAAGTACCTGCTTTTGCAGCAATTCAAAAACCCGGCAAATCCGCGAATCCA
>JAJRST010000613.1 GCA_024278645.1 bacterium
CGGTTTCGTCGACGTCGACCAGCCTGTTTTTCACCAGATGAGCGTTGATAAAAGTTTTATTGGCCAGGTAGAGGTAGCAAAGCGCATCGCCCTGCCGCTGTGGGTGGTCGGCGTCAAACTTTAAATAGACGCGATTTTTCTTTATTTTTTGCCGTAAAAAAGCCAACGCCTCGTCCTCTTTACCGGGAATAAGGGTGACGCCGAGCAGCTTGATTTTCCGACCATCATTTAGAACAAATTCGACCGGGGAAATCATTTCCGCGACCCGAAAATATTCTTCGCGAGCGGCGGCGTCCTTGTCGACCCTGGAGCCGAAATTGCGCTTGCGGGGATCCACTTTTTTATCCATTTTTACCGGATCCCTGAAAACATAGGGCAACGCGGCGATGCGCGCGGCAAAGTCAAAATTAATTTTTTTCGCTTTTGTAATCCTGACCGACTGTAAAAAACTGGCGCTCTCATATCCCAATTTTTCCTTGATGACGGGCAGGTAGTCGGCGTTGATCTCATAGCCGATGGAATGCCGCTGCAGATTTGCGGCGGCCAACGAGGTCGTGCCGCTGCCGAGAAAGGGGTCGAGCACCGTGTCGCCGACAAAGCTGAACATTTTGATCAGGCGTCTCGGCAGCTCTTCCGGGAACATGGCCAGGTGATTTTTCTGCTTGCCGCCGGGGAAATTCCAATGCCCGGCGAAAAAGGTGTTCCATTCTTCGTTGGTCATGCGGGATTGTTCCTTCAGATCGGGATCGACCGGCGGCGCGGCGCCCGGCTTTTTGAATATCAGAATAAATTCATAATCAATTTTAAGGATGCCGTTGCGCGGGTTCGGATAGGAGCCCATGATGGAGGCGCCGCCGGAGGTGTTGGTCGTCGTCACCTTTTGCCAGATTATGGCGCCCATGTAATCAAAGCCGATGGTTTCGCAGAATTTAATAATCTCCGTTCGAATGGGAATGACTTTGTAACGGCCATAGTAGACGGATCGGGCGAACTGATCGCCGATATTGACGCACAGACGACAGCCTTTGTGCAGCACCCGATGACATTCGTTCCAGACGAGATTCAGATTGTTGATGTAATCTTCATAGGTCTGATCAAAGCCGATCTGTTCGGCGCTGCCGTAATCCTTGAGCTGCCAATAGGGCGGCGAGGTGACGACCAGATGCACGGACTCGTCATCGATTTTGGACATGTCGCGCGAATCGCCGATGTAAATGTGGTGATGTGTTTTCATTGTCATTCCCAATGACTATGCTTTTTTTTGCGATTTTCCAAGTTGGCAAGGTCGGAGCGCCGGGTGCAAAAAAATAAAAAAACTCGCGCAAAGGCCTAAAGACGCAAAGCTTACGCAAAGAAAACCAAAAAGACTATGAGGCGCGATTACCTCTCAACCAAGCTCTATATCTCTCGTCGCCAAGTTCCAGCTTGGCAACGCCGGAGCGCCGGGTGCGCTCAAGCTGGAACTTGGGCGCAAGAGAAGAGAAAAACTTTACGACTTTGCGCGAGATCCCTTTTTGCTTTGTTCCAGCAAGAGGAAATATACAAAACTCCTCACCGCAATATCTATTCTTTTTTTGCGATCTTTTCATAAACGCCGGCTATATTTTCGGCCATCTGCATCATGGTAAAATTGCGGTAAACGGCGTCTTTGCCGGCCCGGCCCATTTCCCTCAAATCGTCCGGACTGTTCAGCAGTTTTTTTATCGCTTCCGCCAGATGCTCGCCATCGTTCGGCTCGTAAAGCACGCCGCCGCCGGTGGTTTCGATGAACTCCGGGTAGCCGCCCAGGTTCGGCTGCACAATGGGCACGCCGGCCGCCAGGGCTTCAATCTGGTAGGCGCCGAACGCCTCCCCGACAAGAACTGGCACGGACAACACGGACAGCTTTCTCAAAAATTGAATGCGATGCGGCTTGTCAAACTCGTGCCATATTTCCACATCATGCCAGAACCCGGCCTTTTTGATCTTTTTTTTCATTTCATGGATGAACGGCTTGTCATCGCCCGTGTAGCCGCCGGTGAGATAGAGTTTGAGACGGCGAAACGCCGGCTCTTGCTTTAGGAGCAAAAACGCATCGACGACGACGCCGAGTCCGAAAGATTCGTTCATACGGCACAGGTAGCCGATGGCCGGCGGATCGAGGGTCAGCGGCGCCGGCTCATAACCGTCAAGATCAACGCCGCCATAGACGACATGCACTTTTTCCGACGGCAGCTTCATCTGCCGAGCGGCCTTGTCCGCGTAAAAGCGGCTGGCGGCGATAAAGGCGTCCACATCCCCGGCGCGCTCGGCCATCAGGTTCCACACTCTGTCGCGGTACTGCGGCCGCATGGGATCGATCCATTCATTTTCATCCTGCAACGAACAGACGACGGCGGCGCCCAGGTCGCTTTTCAATCGCCGCGCCAATCCCAGAAGCAAGGCGTTGGACAGATGCACGATGTCCGGTCTGATATGCGACTTTAGATATCGCACCAGGTGCTCCAGCTCGCTGGCCTGGCTGCCCTCTTCGCC
>JAJRST010000080.1 GCA_024278645.1 bacterium
AACCAGGGCTTCGCCACGGTCGAGTACCTGGCGGCCTCCTACCTGGACATGGATTGGCATACCGTCGCCGACACGACGCCGATCGCCGATGTGAACGCCTTTGAAAAGCAGGCCATGAACAGGATCGGTTTGATTCCCGAAATTATCCCTCGCTATCGCAGCACCTATTTTCAGCACATTTTCGCCGGCGGCTACTCGTCCGGCTATTACAGCTATATCTGGGCCGAGGTGCTGGACGCCGATGCTTTCGAGGCGTTCAGGGAAAACGGCCTGTTCGACCAAAAGACGGCGACGGCGTTTCGCAAAAACATTCTCGAACGCGGCGGCACGGAAGACCCGATGACTTTGTACAAACGCTTCCGCGGACGCCAACCGGAAATCACGCCGCTGTTGAAGAGAAGAGGGCTTTTGTAGGGTTGATAAAACAGGCGTCGGGAGACTAACGCAAAAGTGCGCAAGATTGCCAGAAGGACGCCGGGCGTCATAAACGCTTTTAAATTAGCAAACATCAAACACTTGGAGTCCGCCACTCGGCGGACACCCGTTTTTTTTCGACAGCCTCGGGGATTTGAAACCTCCGGGAGTTTGTTCTTTCCATTTGGATTTTACGCCATTGTTTTTTATAATAAAAAACGGCGCTACACTAAATAAATCCATCATAAAAGCAGGAGAGAGCATTATGAAACGAATCATCGTTTTGACGGCCATTGCCGCCGTCGTTCTGGCGAGCTGCACGTCAAAGCCCGAGCCTGAAAAGGTCGTGCTGTTCAACGGCCAGGATTTCAACGGCTGGAAGCTGTTCATCCCCGGCGACAGCGTGGATGTGAACCAGGTGTGGTCGGTCAAAGACGGCGTGATCTATTGCGCCGGCCAACCGAAAGGCTACATGCGCACGGAAGAATCCTACTCGAACTACAAACTGCACCTCGAATGGCGATGGCCGGAGGAGCCGACCAATTCCGGCGTGTTGCTGCACCTTCAGGGAGAAGACCAGGTGTGGCCGAACTGCCTGGAGTGTCAACTGAAATCCGGCAACGCCGGCGATTTTGTGCTTATTGGCCCCGGAAAAGTCACTGTCGACGATTCGGTTTATGTGAACGAGGATCGCTTTCTCATCGTTGCCAAAATGAACGAAAGCAGTGAAAAGCCGGCAGGCGAATGGAACAGCTACGATATCGAGGTTCGCGGCAATTCGGTGACCTGCTATGTCAACGGCGTCCTGCAGAACAAGGGCGTCGACGGTTCATTCTCCTCCGGGCCGATCGCCCTGCAGAGCGAGGGCTCGCCCATCGAATTTCGCAACATCTATTTAACGCCCCTGGAAGAATAACTTGATGTCGGCGGCATGTTCGACGGCCGTCGGCATTCCTTCTTTTCTCTTGAAACGATGATATAATGAACAAACTGTGGCATCGACAATTCGCTCCCTGGAGCATTGGAGGACTTTTGTTGCTGACGGCGGCGCTGCTGCTGATCATGCCGCCGGAGCACAAGCTCGGTCATGTGATCAAGGCCGTCTACATTCACGCCGCGCTGGTGCAAACCGGCTTGCTGATATTCTCCGCCGCTGCCCTGTTCGGCGTCTTTTACCTTTTCAATGACAGAGCAAAATGGCTGACGATAACGGCGGCGCTGCAAAAAACCGGCGTCGTCACCTGGTCTTTGTACGCCGTCTCCAGCATGGTCGTCACCCGGCTCGCCTGGGGCGTTTGGGTCGCCTGGGATGAGCCGCGCGTTCGCAGCAGCGCCATGATCTGGGCCGCCGTGCTGCTTTTCTTCATTCTGGCCCGGTGGGTCGGCAATGCCCGTTTTACCGCGGTCGCCAACATCCTGCTGGCCGCCGTCTCCTGGTGGTTGACGAAAACGGCGGGCATGGTGCGCCATCCGCTCAACCCGATTGCCGATTCGAAATCTCTGCTGCTGAAATTATTTTTTGTGTTGATCTTTGCGCTCACCGTTCTTATGGCCATTCAGTTGACTCGTCTTTTTTTGCAAACCCGGAAACCATAGGAGAGACTATGCGACGACTAGTGTTTTTTATGATTTTCTCCCCTTTGCTTTTATGGCAATGTTCAGGTCCGTATCAAAAGTTGACGTTATCCGCCGAGCAAAAGAATGTGCTGGACGCCGTGCTGCGGGAAAACGGCGAGCAGTACGATCCCGGGGAGCGAATGCTCGTCAGCGATTTCAGCTCGCCCGGCTACCATACGACCCTGACCGGCGGCAAGGTGCATCGAACGCGCCAGTCGCTCATGTACGCGGCAAGCTGCCTGGACGCCGACGACCCCGAACTGAAGCAACGGGGTTTTGACATCATCGAGCGCGTCATTCGTTTGCAGGATAAAAACCCGGACAGCAAAACCTACGGCATCTGGCCGTGGTTTCTGGAGGAGCCGCTCGAACAGATGTCGCCGCCGGACTGGAACTGGGCGGATTTTTGCGGCGTGCAGCTCCTGCAGGCGGTCATTTACCATAAAGATGAATTTCCGCCCGATCTGCTGAAACAGGTGAACGAATCGATCTACCACGCGGCCCGCTCCATTGAAAGAAGAAACGTCGGCCCCGGCTATACCAATATTGCCATCATGGGAACCTACGTGACCATGATGACCGCCGAACTGCAAGGATTGCCCGATCTCAAGAAATACGCCATGAAGCGCTTGCAGCGCTTTTACGATTATACTTTTGAAAACGGCGCTTTTACCGAGTACAACAGTCCGACCTATACGCTTGTGGCGCTCAAGGAACTGGCGCGAATGCGCCGACACTTTACGGATCGTCGGACGAAAAAGCTGGTGCGCCGATTGTACAACCTGGCGTGGCAGGAGATCGCCGTCTATTTTCATGCGCCCTCGCGCCAATGGGCCGGGCCGCACAGTCGCTGCTACCAAACCCTGCTGCCGCAAAAGACCCTGGCCTTTATTCAGACGTTCACCTCCAGACGGGTGACGTTTGACGGCGTGGGCGCCTGGCGCGACCTGGAGGCGCATCGCCTGCAAAGCGATTGTCCCAAAAAGCTGGAAAAGTATTTTCTCGACATCGAAAAACCGCGTCAGGTTGTTCGCACATTTGTCAAGGGAGAACAGCCGCTCGTGGGAACGACTTATCTGGCGTCTGATTTTTGCCTGGGGACCATCAATCGCGGCGATTTCTGGGATCAGCGACGCCCGCTCATCGCCTATTGGGGCGATCCCGGGCGCCCCTCCTGGTTGCGCGTGCGCTTTATGCACGACGGTCATGATTTCGCCGCCGCGCAGTTTTACAGCGTTCAGGACAAGGGCGCGGCGCTCATCGGCGTTGTGCTGTCGACCGATGGCGGCGATACGCACATCAACCTGGATCGCCTCAAAGACGGCAAAGTTGCGGCCAGGGACCTGCGTTTGCGTTTCGAATTCGGCGGCCGCGCCGCTGAAAAAAAGCTGCGAGTTCCGCGCACATTGTATGACAATCTTTTGCTGGCTTTTGATGATCTTGACGTCCGCATCAGCGTCCCCTACGCCGAGTTCGATGATTTTAGCCCCTATTGGGACGGCGACAAAAAAGACGGGGTGGCTTTTTACGACATTGTGCTGTACGAAGGTGAGGCCAGGGAGTTTGATCTTGCAAAAATAAAAAGAGCCGCCGCCGCGGCCTTGGTTGCGACCGGCCATCGCCAGGATATGGGCGGCGCCTTGCGGCGAGAGGCAAACGACGACATGCTTGCCATTGGCTACCGCGATCTGCAATTGTCCTTCCCCACCCGGCCCGGGACCAGGAAGGCCTTGCAGCAAAAGGTTGAATTCATTCGCCCCGTGCAGGCGGCCTTAAAATGAGAAAGACTTCGCAATATCTCGCTCACGGACGGAAGGCCTTGCTCCAAAGCTCCACACGCTGTGTAAAACGCCTGCGCGCCGGTCAGCCTCCCCTTGTTCCCAAGCTCCAGCTTTCCCTCTTGTTCCCAAGCTCCAGCTCTCCCCCTTGTTCCCAAGCTCCAGCTTGGGAACCACCCGCGTTCCTTTTTCCAAAGCATTATCTCCATCGCCAAGCTCCGCTTGGCCATAAAAACCGGCTGCAAGAGCAACATCACACGGACGCCGCCAAGCCCGAGATCGCCA
>JAJRST010000614.1 GCA_024278645.1 bacterium
CGACAGCACCGGCACATCCAACTCTTTTGCCAGATTTTTCAGCGACTGCGAAATCATGGCAATTTCAATTTGCCGGCTCTCGGCGCGCGTAGACGACCTCAACAACTGCAAATAGTCGACGACAATGAGACCAATGTTATGTTCGGCTTTCAGCCGGCGCGCTTTGGAGCGCAGCTCTAAAATCGAGATGCCGGGCGTGTCGTCAATATAGATCGGATAGTCGGCCAATTGCCCGACATATTGGCCCAGGCGCTCCCACTCTTTGTCCGTCAACCGTCCAAGACGAACGCGATGCGAGTCGATTTTTGCCTCGGAACACAGCATTCTCATCACCAGTTGATAGTCGGCCATTTCCAGGCTAAAGATGGCGACGGGGACGCCGGTGGCCGCTGCATTTCGCGCCATGTTCAGGGCAAGGGCAGTTTTGCCCATGGACGGACGAGCGGCCAAAACGATGAGATCGGAATTTTGCAGTCCGGACAGCATCTCATCCAGTTTGTGAAACCCGGTCTCCACGCCGGTCACCTTGCCCTGCATCTTGCCGTATTGCTCTATCTTTTCCAGCGTCTTGTGGATGATCGGCGAGATATGAGAGTAGTCCTGACGCGCATGCGACTCGGACAGCGAAAATATCTTTTGTTCGGCCGTGTCGATGATGTCGACGGCATCCTGGCCGGCCTCGAAACAATCCTGCTGAATTTCATTCGAAACGGTGATCAATTTACGCAGCAGCGCCTTGTCCAAAACAATTTTGCAATGATGCTCGATGTTGGCGGCGGACGGCGTGCGCTCGACCAACTCGGCCAAATAGTAATTGCCGCCGACCGCTTCCAGTTGATTTCGTTTTTGCAATTCGTTGGAAACGGTCAGCACATCGATCGGTTCCAGCTTTTCGTAAAGTGCAAAAGCGGCCATGAAAATCTTTTTATGAGCATCTTTGTAAAAGCAGGTGTCGTCCAGCAATTCGATGGCGGAGCTTGCCGCTTCACTGGACATCAGCATAGCGCCAATGACAGCAACCTCTGCGTCAACCGCCTGCGGCGGCATACGCGAAATAATTTCATCTTTATTTCTGGCCATCGATAGTCCTGTTACTTGACTTTTAATTCCAATAAGGAACGCTGAATGCGTTTTAAATCTTCCCAGGCGTCACGTTTTAACGATGGATTTCTCAGCAACGCCGCGGGATGATACAGAATGTGCAATTCCGATTCATTGAATCTATGGATTTGTCCGCGCAGCCGCGACAGAGAATCCGTGGTCTCTAATAAGACCTGCGCTGCAATTCGACCCAGGCACACAATTATTTTAGGTCGAATGAGTTGCAGTTGTTTCATTAAATAGGGTTTGCAGGCGACGATTTCATCGGGCGCGGGGTCCCGGTTTTGCGGCGGCCTGCATTTCAGTATATTACAAATATAAACAGAACTTCGTTGCAAGTCAATTGCCGCCAGCATTTTTGTTAAAAGTTCGCCCGCACGGCCGACAAAAGGCTGCCCGAGTCGATCCTCATCGGCGCCGGGCGCTTCGCCGACGAGCACAATGTCTGCATTTGGGTTGCCGCTGCCGAACACAAATTTGTTGCGGGTATTGTATAATGCACATTTCCGGCACGCTGAAATCTGTTTTTCCAAATCTATAAGCGATGTGCTTTGACGCCACTCGTCCGCGTCCCGGTCGGAACCTTCCCGGGCATCAGGATTGTGTGCGGCAACTTCCATGACCAGCTCATCGCCGTACAGTTCGATCTGCTGCTCCAGAAAAGAAGCGGCTTTTTCGTAAAAATCATCCATGCTTTTGCAACCCGGTTTGTACGGCATCAAGAATACGTTGCGCCACTCGTTGTTTGCTCATCAACGGCAAAGTTTGCCGGCGCTTGTTCCTGTCTATGAGCGTAACTCTGTTGGTGTCCACCTCAAAACCGGCGCCATTTTCCAATGGATTGTTCAGAACCATCAGATCGCAGTTTTTGCGCTGCATTTTGTCAATTGCATGGGCGATCTCGTTTTTCGTTTCCAAAGCAAAACCAACGATGAATTGACCGGCTTTGCGGCGCCCAACTGTTTGCAGAATATCCTCCGTCGGCACTAGCGGCATAGCGGGGCCAAACTCGGATTTTTTTATCTTTTGTTTCGCTGTTTTTGCCGGGCGATAATCGGCGACCGCCGCCGCCATGACCAACACATCGCATTCTTCAAATCCTTTGTTCACCTCCGCCGCCATCTGTTCGGCAGAATCGACGTCGACCACTTTAACTCGCCAGGGCGCTCTCAAGTTATTCGGTCCGGCGATGAGCGTCACCTCGGCGCCGCGGATGGCGGCCTCTTGCGCCAGCGCAAAGCCCATTTTTCCCGATGACTTGTTGGTCATATAGCGAACCGGATCGATCGCCTCATGCGTCGGGCCGGCGGTCACCAGGACTTTTTTTTCGCTCCATTCATCGCTGCGATTCAAACAATAATGAACCGCTTGTACGATATCCCGGGGATCCGCCAATCGTCCCATGCCGACTTCGCCGCACGCCAAATCGCCTGCTTCCGGCTCGACAAAATGGAATCCCAGCCCGGCAAGTTTTTCAGCGTTTTGTTGATAGAGACGATTATTATACATCTCGACGTTCATCGCCGGACAGAGAAGCACCGGCGCCGTGGAGGCCAAAATCGTCGTCGTCACAAAGTTATCGGCAATGCCGTTGGCGATCTTGCCTATGGTATTGGCCGTGGCCGGGCAGATGACGATGATATCCGGCCAGCGCGCCCAATCAATGTGCGCCGTCGGCGATGTGTTGGCGTCATTAAAAAGATCGACGCCCACCTTGTTTTCGGACAGCGTTTCAAACGTCAAAGGACCCACAAAGTGCTGCGCCGCCCGGGTCATCATCACCCGAACGTTGGCCGACGCCTTTTTGAACTCTCGAACCAGGTAGGCGCTTTTATAGGCGGCTATGCCGCCGGTGACGCCGACGAGTATATTCTTGCCAAGAAACATGACACTCTAGTCGTTTTTAGAGTCGTCGATGTATTCAAATTCGAGTTTGCCTTCCATCATTTACTGCAATGCGATTGTGGTCGGTTTGGGCAATTTCAGATATTGCCTTTCGACGATATCCTTGTCAAAAATGTCTTCTTCCAATTCGTCTTCCTCGACGGCGCCTTCATTCTGACGCTCGATCATCCGGCGCTGCAATTCGTTTATTTGTCGTGCGCGCTTTGCGATAACCGCGACGGCCTCGTAGAGACTGTCGACTTTTTCTTCCAGCTTGTCAAGGGGCAATGTTTCAGCCATGTATAAACCTCCAAATATTAATTTTTCGACATCTTGTTTTGCACCAGTTTTTTTACTTGCTGAACAGCGTCGTCCAG
>JAJRST010000615.1 GCA_024278645.1 bacterium
GCAATTCGATAAAGTGAACCACCTCGGCTACAACACCGGTTTTGAGAAAATCCGCACGGACACGACTATCGACGGTCATCATTATTCATACAAATTTACCAATGATAATTTACTGGTTGGCTGGCCGGATCAATACTGGTATGCCATTACCGCCTATGACGAGGGCAATCCGCAAAACAACCTTCCCAGTCTTGAAAGTTCCATTCTGGAAAACAAGACCTACACCATTCCCGGCACGCCGCCGCAACAGGGCGCCGACAGGAAGCCTGTGTCCGTCTTTCCCAACCCCTATCGTGCGCAGGCGCTGTGGGATGGAAGCGGCGACCGGGAAAAGATGATCTGGTTCATCAATCTGCCGCCGCGTGCAAAGGTGCGCATTTACACGCTGGCTGGCGATGTTATTGACGAGTTTTTACATGAGAGCGACGTCTATACGGGAGAGGACGTGGAACTCATGGCCGGCCGTATTGGCGAAAATAACACCGTCTTGCCGGGCGGTATGCACGCATGGGACCTCATTTCCGCCTATGATCAGGCCGTGGCGACGGGTCTCTATTTTTACAGCGTCGAAGATCTGGATTCCGGCGAGCTGCAAACCGGCAAGTTCGTTATAATTAAATAGGTTGGATTTAACAGAAAGGAGACTGTCTTGAAGAAAGTGTTATCGTTCCTCCTCGTTGTCCTTTTATCCGCGACGCTTTTTGCCCAAGTGACGCCAATCAGGGACATACAGTACACGGATGATCCGAGCGGCGATTCGCCGTTGCTGGGTCAGGAAGTGACGATCAGCGGCATCATCACCGCCGAAGCATACGCGTTTGGCGGCAGCAAGTACTGGGTGCAGGATGCCGAAGGCGCCTGGAACGGCATCATGGTCTATGACAGAAACAACAAGGCCGCCGAAGGCGACTCCGTAACCTTGACCGGCACAGTCACCGAGTATTACAACCTCACGGAAATCAAGGATGTCACCAGCTTTACCATTGAAAAGGAAGGCGTATTCGGCATCAACCCGACAACGGTCACCACGGCGGAGATCGGAACCGGCGGCGCCATGGCCGAGGCCTATGAAGGCTGCCTGGTTCGCGTTGAAAATGTGAATATCACAAACGCCGATCTCGGTCACGGCGAATGGGAAATAGACGACGGCTCCGGCCCATGCCGCGTGGATGACGCCGCCGACTATTTTTTCAATCCCGCCGATTACCTGGATGTGGGCGTTGCTTCCATTACCGGCGTTCTTGATTTTAATTACAGCAATACAAAAATTCAACCGCGTCTGGCTCTTGATATTGTTGAAAACGGCCCCTACACGCGCTTGCAGCGCATCCAGCAGGTGCGTTACAGCGATTTGATCAAGGCGGGCGTCGACGCCCAGGCCGATACCAGCTATCTTCGCGGCGACACCTTGACCGTCAAGGGCGTTGTCACCATGCCGACGGGCTTGAGCTTTGCCGGCGCCGGCATCAAGTTCATCTTTAGCGATCCCAACGGCGGCCCCTGGTCGGCCATTCTTTCCTACAATCCCGATTCGACGGCCTACCCGGTGTTGTTCGAAGGCGACGAAATCGAGATGACCGGATGGATCGACGAATACTCGACCGGCCCGGCCAACATGACCGAGCTCTGGATTACCAGCCCGATCAACATTCTTAACGCCGGCCTCGACGTGCTCGCGCCCGATTCCGTGGCCACCGGCGACCTGCGCTGGCCGACGACCGCCGAGCAGTGCGGCAATGTCATCGTCAAGGTTGGCGGCGCCAAAGTCGTCAACGTGACGCCGCAGTACGAGCTCTTTGCCGTTGACGACGGCACCGGCTCTGTTCTGGTGGATGATGATTCCGACAGCCTGCAGGACTATCCCGATCCACCCCTGGGCACGGAAGCAAAAATGATTCGCGGCTGGGTGTATCATCACTTTGGCAGCTATGCCGATTCCACGGCGTACAAGCTCTGTCCGTTGTATCCCAGTGATATCGTCTGGGGCGCCGGACCGCCGATCGTCTCGGGTACGGCTCGCGACAAGGCCTACGCTTCTTCGTCGGAGACGGTCACCGTGACCACGATGGTTGAAACGAGCGGCGAAATTTCTCATGTTGTATTGAACTATAAAGTCGGCGACGGCGACTATACGGCGATGCCGATGGCGCTGACGGACAGCGTCTGGTCCGCGGAGATTCCCGCCCAGGCCGCCGGCAGCTTTGTCAGCTATTACGTCATGGCCGAGGATACCGACGGTCAGGTTACGAACGATCCCGCGGATCCGAGCATCGCCAACTACTCTTACGTGGTCAAGGATGACGCTCTCACTATTCGCGACATCCAATACACGCCGTGGGCGTTGGCGGACAGTCCCTTTGAAGGACACGCGGTCGAGGTCGTCGGCGTCGTCACCGCGGATACGCTTTTTTATGACAAATTTGGCGCCTACGTTATTCAGGACGCCGAGGGTGCGTGGAACGGCGTCTTTGTCGTCGGCACGCTGCCGCAATTGCTGCGCGGCGACAAGGTCAAGGTGACCGGCACGGTGACCGACTATAATCCCGAATGGTCTTTCAAGTGGGACAACAATACAGTGATTCTGGCCGACAATGTCGAGGTGCTCGAGCAGGTTGAAGAACCGGCCGTGCTTGAAGTGACCACCGGCGAGTTGAACCAGGACGCCGCCTCTGCGGAATCCTACGAAGGCACGCTGGTAAAGGTGAACGACGTCACCCTGGTTATCGTCAACAGATACGACGTCACCATCAGCGACGGCTCCGGCGAGTGCCTGCTCTATGCCGACGGCTTTGTCGGTTCGGACCAGAGCGAAAACCCCTTCTTTTTCATCAATCGCGACCTCGGCGTATTGATCCTCAATGGCGTCGATACGGTCAAAGTGGGCGACAAGCTGCAATCCGCGCAAGGCGTGTTCACATTCAGCTTTGGCACGTATAAAATTGAAATTCGTGATATGAACGACCTGGGCGGTTACGCCACCGGCGTGGAGACGGGCATTGTTGCGGCGCCGTTGACATACGAGTTGAAGCAAAACTTTCCCAACCCCTTCAACCCGGAAACGCGCATCTATTTCTCCATTCCTGAACAGCAAAAAGTTCAGTTGATCGTTTACAACATCGTCGGCCAAAA
>JAJRST010000616.1 GCA_024278645.1 bacterium
ACGCCGCCAATGGCGTCGCCATGTCCGTTGATATATTTCGTGGTGCTGTGCACAACAATGTCGGCGCCCAACTTTAGCGGCCGGATGATCGGCGGCGGCGTAAAGGTGCTGTCAACCATCAATAAAATGCCGGCGTTTCCGGCCAGGGCCGCAAGCGCCTTTATATCCGCCACGGACAGGTTGGGACTGCCCAACACTTCCGTGTAAAGAATTTTTGTTTTTCTCGACAATGCGTTTTCCACGGCATCGAGATCGGTGATGTCGACAAAGCGGATCGCCACGCCAAACTCGGCCAACTGGCTGACCAGCCAATTTCTTGTGCCGCCGTAAATATTCGTCGACGATACGATCTCGTCGCCCGGGCGTACAAGCGCCAGAATGGCGCTGCTGATCGCCGCCATGCCCGAGGCCGCGGCAATGCCGACCTCTCCCCCTTCGATGAGCGCCACAAGATTGGCGAACATGTCCGAGGTGGGATTGCCGTCGCGGGTGTAGGAATAGCCTTCTTTTTCTCCCAAAAAGACGGCCATGCCCTCGTCGACATCCCGGTAATCAACATTGACGGTTTGAAACAGCGGTGGAATGTGCGAGCGCACGTTCATGCAATCGAACTGCACTGTCGCGCGCACCAACTGCGTCCCGATGCCGAATTTTCGCAACTCTTCTGTCGTCATTCGTCGAGATTATCCCAATCTTCCAAAACATCCTTGACCAGGTCCCAATGGAAGCCGCGTCGCATGAGAAAATCGGCGACGCGTTTCCGGGCCTTTTGTTCATCAAGCTTTATTTGCTTTTTTTTATTCTTCACGGCAAGCTCCCTGGCCACCTTGGCCTCGCTTTTTTCGCGGTAAGCTTCGACCACCGCTTTGTCGATATCCCGCTCACCAATGCCCTTTTGCTGCAATTCGCGTCGCAGCAGGAATTCGCCCACCGGCTTTGTGATCATGCGATTGCGGGCGAACATCAACGCAAACATCGCATCATCGACGAGGCGCAGCCGCTCCATTTCGGCCATGGTCACGTCAACGATGTCGTTTTCAAAGCCCGCCTGCGCCAGGCGGTCGCGCAGCTCTTTTTTGCTGCGCGCGCGATGCGCCAGCAAGCGCATGGCCTTTTCCTTGGCGCTGCGCGTGCGCTCCATTTTCAGGATGGCATCGATCTTTTCCCGAGAGAGTTTGTCGCCCTTGGCGATGCCGGACTTTAGCAGCACGTCCTGGTGGATGCCAAAGGCAAATTCCTCATCAAGAAAAACGGAAAAGCGATCCTTGCGCTTTTCCTGCAGTTTGATGTCGGTTATCAGCCGCGATTCGGACATATCGATTCACACACCGGGGGATATGCGAGGAGCTATTCCTTTTCCGCTTTTACATTTTTCGCAGTTTCAGCTTCCTCCCTGACGAGGCCAAGCTCTTTGCGCACTTTGAGTTCAATTTCGGCCATCATCTCGGGATTCTGTTGTAAAAAGCGCTTTACGTTCTCGCGGCCCTGGCCAAGCCGTTCATCGCCATAGGAGAACCAGGTGCCGGCCTTGTCGATAATATTGTGCGTCACGGCCAGGTCCAGCAAGTCGCCTTCCTTGGAAATGCCCTTGCCGTAAATGATGTCGAACTGCACTTCGCGAAACGGCGGCGCCACCTTGTTTTTGACGACTTTGACCTTGGTGCGATTGCCGACGACATTTTCGCCGTCCTTGATGGAGGCGATGCGCCTGATGTCCAGGCGGACCGAGGAGTAGAATTTAAGCGCGCGGCCGCCGCTGGTCGTCTCCGGGCTGCCGAACATGACGCCGATTTTTTCACGAATCTGGTTGATAAAGATGACGATGCAGTTCGACTTGCTGATCGCGGCGGTCAACTTTCTCATCGCCTGGGACATCAATCGCGCCTGCAGGCCCATCTGGGCGTCGCCCATATCGCCTTCGATTTCGGCGCGCGGCACCAGCGCCGCAACCGAATCGATGACGATGGCGTCAATGGCGCCGCTGCGGATGAGGGTTTCGGTAATTTCCAGCGCCTGCTCTCCGGTGTCCGGCTGCGAAATAAGCAGGTTGTCGATATCGACGCCGAGCGCTTTGGCGTAAACCGGATCCAGGGCGTGTTCGGCGTCGACAAAGGCGACAATGCCGCCCAGGTTTTGCGCCTCGGCGACAATGTGCAGCGCCAGCGTGGTCTTGCCGGAAGATTCCGGGCCGAAAATTTCAATGATGCGACCGCGCGGCACGCCGCCGATGCCCAACGCCGCATCCAGCGAAATGGAGCCGGTGGGAATGGCGGCGATATCCAGCTTGCGATTGTCGCCTAAAAACATGATCGAGCCCTTGCCGAACTGGCGATCAATTTGCGATATGGCCAGTTCGACTGCTTTCTTGCGTTCGTTTGATTCATCTGCCATAATAATTTCCCTGTATGTTAAAATCCAAGTTTTATCGTTTTCAGCGGCGTATACACGGAACCGCCCGGTCGCAACTGACTTTGCATGACGACCACCCGGTTGGCGGTGAACGTCATGGGCTCGAGCTTTATCTCTTGCAACGCGTTAATGACCGCGTTTAATCCATCGTGAGACCTGACACGACCGATGGTGAGGTGCGGCGAGAAGGATCGCTGCTCTTTGTCAAAGCCAAGCCCGGCCAATTCATCTTCAATCGCCGCCTGCAGTCTGATCAATTGACCGCTCGGTTCATCGACGCCCACCCAAAAGACGCGCGGCCGTTTGAAATTCGGAAAAGCGCCGCTCCCTTTCAGGGTGATGGCAATCGGCGACGTCCCTTGGCTCGCCTTTGCCACGCCCTCGCCAATAGCGTCGATGAGTTCCTCCTCCACATCACCGAGGAATTTGAGCGTCAGGTGAATGCCTTGGGGCCGCACCCAGCGCACGCCGCGGCCAAGACCCTTTAACCGGGATTGCAGCTCGCCGATCTCCCTCTGGACATCCTTGGGTAGTTCAAAGCAAATAAATGTGCGGATCATCGCCATACTCAGGGCTGTTTCTTCAATAACTGTTTACGCAACAAGTTCAAAACCGCCTGCGCCGATCTCTGTTTGTTGCCAAGACGATCGTTGGCAAAAGTGTGCCGTTCGACGACAATCTCTCCTTCATCGCCGCAGGCCACATAAACCAGGCCCACCGGCTTTTGCGGCGTGCCGCCGCCGGGCCCGGCAATGCCGGTAATGGCGATGCCGTAATCGGTTGCGGCCAGGTCGCGAACGCCTTTGGCCATGGACTGCGCCGTCTCGGCGCTCACCGCGCCGTGCCGTTCGATTGTTTCTGCCGGCACTTTTAGGAGCTGCATTTTTGCCGCGTTGCTGTAACTGACCACGCCGCGTTCGAAATATTTCGAGCTGCCCGGTATATTGGTCAACAAATTGGCGACCAGCCCGCCGGTGCACGATTCGGCGACGGCCAACGTTTCGCCGCGCTCGAGGAGCAGACGAGCCACGGCCTCTTCCAAGGGAATATCTTCATCGGCATAAATGGCGGCGCCGATTTTCTCGCGCACCAGCTTTTCGGCGGCGGCTACGCGCGCTTCAGCCTCTGCGGCATCGTCGGCGACAGCCATAAGGCGGATTTTCACGCCGAACAAGCTGGGCAAAAAGGCGACGCGCACCACCTTTTCTATCTCCGCCAGGTTGTCCAGTTGTTCGTAAAGCGTGCTTTCCGGCACGCCGGTGGTCATCAGGTTTCTGATTTTGATGGCCCGGCCGCCAGACTGCTTTTGTAGTCTTGGGATGACATGGGCGGTCATCATCGCCTTCATTTCGCGCGGCACGCCGGGCATGACGTAGCAGGTCAGGCCGTTGCGGCTGAAAATCATACCGGGCGCCGTGCCAAGTTCATTGCGCATAATTTCCGCATTGTCCGGCACCAGCGCCTGCTCTTAATTTATGGCGGCCATTTTAACGCCGCGGCGACGGAATCGCTCGCGCACCTGTTGCAGAATCTCCTCGTTCATCACCAGGGAAGCGCCAAAATAGCGGCAGGCCACTTTTTTGGTCACATCGTCATGCGTGGGGCCAAGTCCGCCGGTCATCAGAATAACGTCGGAACGGGACTCGGCGATCCGCAGCGCCTGCAGCAGATTCTCATGCGAATCCCCCACGGTGGTCACCCATTGCACATGGACGCCAATGTTGAGCAACTGTCGACCTATCCAACTGGCGTTGGAGTTAACCGTTTGACCGATGAGCAGTTCATCTCCAATGGAAATAATTTCTACGCGCATTTTTAACCCACGCTCGAAGTAAAGACAAGCCGAAACAAAATTTGCAGCACAATATTGCCCAGCAGACCGGCGAGAACATCATCGACCATGACGCCCCAACCGCCGGGCAATCGTTGCGATCGGTTCACCGGAAACGGCTTGAGGATGTCGAAGAACCGAAACAGGACAAAGGCGGCGGCATAAACCGTCAAATTCCTGGGCGCCGCTATGACCGTGACCATCATGCCGACGACCTCGTCCCAGACCACGCGCCCGGGATCGTGTCCCCAATCCTGCTCGCATATTGCCGACGCCCAGACGCCGACAAAGAAAAAGACGATTGCCGCCAGCGTCAACCATGCGGCGGACACAGGCGGCGCCAACCACAGTGCGGCAATAGCGACAAACGAACCGACCGTTCCCGGGGCCACGGGCGAAAAGCCGCTTCCAAAAACGGAGCCGATGATCTTTGCAAGTAATTTCATTGTTTTTTCACTTTTGATATAGAAATCGAGGCCGGCGAATCGCCGTCCTCGATGCAATATTGCGTTTATAATAAAAAATTTGGCTGCCAATGGCAAGATGAAATATTAATACTCGAGACGACCCTCAATCGCCCGAGCCAGGGTGATTTCATCGGCGTATTCCAAATCCGCGCCGACAGGTATGCCCCTTGCAATACGTGAAATCTTGATATTCATCGGTTTGATGAGTTTTGCCAGGTAGAGGGCGGTCGCCTCGCCTTCGGTGTTCGGGTTCGTTGCAATGATGATTTCCTTGACCTCTTCCGTCAGCCGCTGCAGCAGCTCTTTCACCCGCAAGTCGTCCGGGCCGATGCCGTCCAGCGGCGACAATGCGCCGCCGAGGACGTGATACAGGCCGCGGCATTCGCCGGTCTTTTCAAGCGCCAGGACATCGTTGGCCTCTTCCACCACGCATATCACGGAACGATCCCGCTTTTCGCTGGTGCAAATCGGGCAGGGGTCGTTCTCGGTAATATTGAAACACACGGAGCAGTTTCTCACCTTGCTTTTCAACTCCAGCAAGGCGTCGGCAAGCTGCTGCACATCATTTTCGGATTGCTTTAAAAGATAAAATACGTGCCGCTGCGCCGATTTACGTCCAACGCCCGGAAGCTTGCTTAATTCGTGAATGGCTTTTTCAACCGCATCGGAAGAGTACTTCACAGCGTCTCCGTTTAAAGGCCGGGGATTTTGGGCATCATGCCGCCGGTCACTGCGGCCATTTCCTCTTCGGCGCGAATTTTTGCATTTTCCAGCGCCTGGTTCACCGCGGCGAGCACCAGGTCTTCCAGCATCTCCACATCTTCCGGGTCGACCACTTCGGGGTCAATTCGTATCTCCAGCAATTCCTGAGCGCCGTTGGCCATGGCGGTCACCATGCCGCCTCCGGCGGCGCCTTCTATCCTTAAATTCACAAGTTCGTTCTGTATGCGTTCAATCTCTTTTTGCATTTTCTGAGCTTGCTTGAGCAAGCCGCCCATGCCACCTTTCATTGATCGTCTCCTATTGCACCGCTTTTAAATTAAATAAGGGTTCTTTTTCTTAAACAATTCGCTACTTTATAAATTCCGCATCAAATTTCTGCACGATTTCCTTGATCATTTCATCTTCTTTTTCAAGCTTTGCAAATTCCGCGCGCTTATCGATGGGGCCTGGCATCTTGCGCACGCCGGCCAGCTTTTCCTTTTCGGTGCGCACGCATCTCATTTTAAGCCGAACGCCGTACACCTCTTCAATCGCCTCCTCGATGACGGCCGCCTGACGCTCGACCGAGCTGATGTGAAAGCCGTTTTTACTGTCAAACGCCAATTCGAGATTGACGCCCTCCACGCGCGTCGGCCATCCTTCCACCAGCAGGGAACCCAGGGCGATGCGCTTCCTTTTAACGCTGTCGACGACCCGCACCCATTTTTCTTCAATGGCTTCCAGGCCTATCGAAGGCGTCTTTTGCGGGGCCTCGGCATGGGCCGCATCATCCTCTTGCAGCGAGGCAGTCGACGGCGATTCCTGTACTTTGGGAGAAGGTTGCGATGACGACAAAGAGCGGGCGGGCGGCGGCAAAGGCTCAGCAGGTTGCTGCTGATGCTCGGAAACCAGGGGGTGATGGCGTTGCGGCGTGGACGGCCGGACGTCAGGGGCTAGACTGCTTTTTTTTTTACTTCCCGGAATTGCGACAAAAGCTCGGAAAGTTGTACGCTTTTGCTCATCTTGATCATTTTGATGAGCGCCACTTCCAGGTGCAGCCGGGCGTTCGAGCTTCTGCGGATCAGATTTTCAGCTTCCGAGGCGATTTTGATAAGACGCAGCAGGTCTTCGACTTTAAAGTCATCCGCTTCAGCGAGATAGCGCTGCGCATGTTCCTCGGCGACATTCAACTCATCAACGCTGTCAGTCGTTTTGACGACGAGAAAATTGCGCAAGTGTTCGGACAATCCCATCAGGAATTCGTTGAAATCATAGCCTTCGGAAAATATCTGCTGTACCAGCTCGATGCCGCCCTGGACGTCCGTGGTCTTTATCAGGTCCGTCATTTTGAAAAAGAGGTCCTGGCCGATGATGCCGAGCAAATTGGC
>JAJRST010000617.1 GCA_024278645.1 bacterium
CTTGATTCGCCTCATCGCACATGCCGGCGTCGTCGGCGTGCAGAATAAGAACTCGTTTATCTTTGGGAAAGCCCAGTTTTTCAGCCCAGGTGCTTGCTTCGTCTGTGACATTTTCAGCAGGTTTTTCCTTGATGCATGACCACATTAAAGATGCGATTCCAATGAATATGATAAATTTTGCGACATTGATCATACCAGCCTCTCCTCGTCGTAAATTCTCGTCCAACTCTCTTTTTTATCTTTTGTCGACCGGCTCATTTCACACCGTCTGAAAAGTACTGAAGCACAAACGATTGCATTAATTTTAGTAACTTTGAAAAAATAAACCTCTCTTAGTCGCCTGATTTTATTATCGCGAGTTCTTGATGTATAGTGGATGAATGAACGGATGCATATCGGAATGTCCGGGAAGACATTGCGTTGGCGAACATGATGACACGGTAATTGCAAAGTACTTATTCGTGCTCGTTTCAATATTCATCATGGATATAGCGGGAAACGTAAATTTCAAAAAAGAATCGGCCAGCAAAGGATATCCTTTCTACTTTCCGAAAACAGCGGCAGAGGCGATAAATGGCCTCCATTGGTCATGGCATTGATTCATGCCGTTTCGCTTATTTTGAAAAATCGTACGCAGTACAAGCTACATTCGATTCTACAGACAATATACAATGATTAGATAAAAAAGCAACAAATATTTGCGCAACAATGAAACGATGGATATTTTTTTAAAGACGCCCGTTGACATAAAAAAGGATGGCAGAGAATATTCTCGCAACCATCCCATCCAGACCAGACATAGGCATTCATCCCCGGATTAATTGAGGTAAAGCTCCTTATCGTCAGACAAAAACATTCTCGTACTTTTGGAATATTCTCCGCCGTTGGCGTCGGGATAGAGCAAATCCACATAAAATGCTTTATAGCTTCATAACTTTTCCTTTATCAATGTGTTTCGCGTCTAATGAGTTTCGAATACAAGGCAGCGAGAGCGTCATAAGCGACGGTCGCCGAGTTCACCGTCGAGGTGTCCTGCAGCGCCGCCTTTGCCAGGGCAAAGACGTCCGAGGGGATCTCGAAAAACGGGCTGATGATTTCCTCCAGTTTGTTCCGCAACTGCGCTCGCTCGACGACGGCGGTCAGCAAGCCATATCCCCGGGCGGATATGGCGTCCACCGGCTGCGCCAGAAAGATCATTTCTTTTGCCCGCGCTTCGCCGACGAGGCGCTTTAAGCGCGTCAGCGCGCCCCAACCGGGGGGCCACCCATGCAGCAATTCGGGAAGGCACAGAACGGCATCCGTCGAGGCCAGGCGAAAATCACAGGCCAGCGCCAGTTCCAGGCCGCCGCCGTAAGCATAGCCCCGGATGACGGCGATTGTCGGTTTGGGGAGGTTGTCCAGGCGCGTAAAGACGGCCTGCCCTTTTTGTATCCACTCCACCGTCTCTTTTTCCGTCAAAGCGTCAAACGCCTTCAAATCGCCGCCTGTCGAAAACGCACGATCGCCGGCGCCCTTGATGACGACGACGCGAACGGCGTCGTTTTGCTCGGCTTTGGCGATGCCGCTTTCCAGCAATTCCAGCATCTCAAAATTGATGCAATTCAACTTTTCCGGGCGGTTGAGAACAAGGGTGAAAACGCCGTTATTTAATTGTTCAATAACTAAATCAGCCATTGTATATCCCGGGTTAATTGATTGGTTTGACAATGCGGCACTAGTCCGCGTTGTACAGCGGCGTGTCCGTAAAGCATTTGGGATTCATAAGCTCGACAAACGGCGGCACAATGGGTTGAAACTCCATGAGCGCCAGGATATGTTTTTTGACGTCAATGCCCGGCGCGGCCTCCCTGAGCACGAGATTGCCCTGCGCCAACTCGAATACGGCGCGTTCGGTGACGATCAACACGGGCTGGCGCGTGTCCAGCGCATAATTGCCGCTAAAAGTGACCTGCTCCACCTGTTTGACGAATTTGCTGCGCACGCCGGGATCGACGACCTGGACGGCGCCGTCCTCAAGGTGAATGACGCCCTTTACGGCAAAGGCGCCGCAAAACACCACGCGCTTTGAGTTTTGTGATATGTCGATAAAGCCGCCGCAGCCGGTCAATTTGGAGCCGAACTTGCTGGAATTGACGTTGCCCTGCTGATCGATTTGCGCAAAGCCGAGAAAGGCGATGTCCAGCCCGCGGCCGTGAAAAAAATCAAACTGGTAGCCGTCGTCGAGAATGGCCTGGGGATTGTACATGGCGCCGAAATTCAGTCCCGTGGTCGGGATGCCGCCGAGGGCGCCCTGCTCGATGAGAAAAGTGACCTCATCCAGCATCCCCTCGTCGCGGGCGACGATGGGCACGCCGTCGGCCATGCCATAGCCGACGTTGAGGTACATGCCCGGTTTCAGCTCCATGGCCGCGCGGCGCGAGATCACTCTTTTAATGCCGCTGATGCCCGGTTGTGCACGGGGCGCAGCTTCGCTGTCGATCATCGCCGCATCGAAAGGCGTGAGAAATGTCATTCCCTGCTGCGGATCGACGACCACGTAATCAATGAACGCGCCGGGCACTTTGACGCGTTCCGGCGCCGCGCTTTCGTTTTCCTTCACCTGCTTTACCTGGGCGATGACCACGCCGCCGTTCACCTTGGCCGCCTGCGCAATGGACAACATGGAAAAAGTCGCCACCTCGTTTTCCATCGTCAGGTTGCCGTTTTTGTCGACGGAAGAGCCGCGAATAATAGCGACGGTAAAAGGAATGGTTTTATACAACAGATATTTTTTATGATTGATGAGCACCACGTCGACCAGGTCTTCTTTTGTGCGTCTGTTGAGCTTGCCGCCCTCGACGCGTGGATCGACAAAAGTAAAAAGGCCGGTGGTGGTGATGACGCCCGGTCGCCCGGCGGCCGTGGCGCGCATCAGGTGGCTCATCACGCCTTGCGGGAAATTATAGCCCTCGATCTTTTCGTCCAGCGCCAGGCGCACCATTTTCGGCGCATTGCCCCAAAAGCCGCCGATGACCCGTCTGGGCAGCCCCTAGTGCGCCAAATGGTTCAGGCCGCGGGTGTCGTTGTCGCCAATGCCGCAGGGGTGGATAATGGTCAAATTCCTTGGGGTCCCGCTTTCAAGAAAGCTTTTCCCCATCTGCTCGAGGATTTTATCCGGCACCGCATGTCCGGCGCCGCCGCCGCCAATGCACACCGAGGCGCCGTTGGGAATGA
>JAJRST010000081.1 GCA_024278645.1 bacterium
CCCAGCCCCAGGGCGCGCTCGAGAATCGGCTCCCAGTCGCCGTCCTTGTTCTTCAGGAACTGCGAGCCGCCGCCGAAAGCCAGTTGCGACACCTGCAGCCCCGTGCCGCCAAGCGTTCTTGTCGGCATCGTCGCCGGCTTTTTGCAGGCAAAACTCACACCCGTCACCGAGATCGCCGCCGCTCCGGCGCCGGCGCGTTTCATAAAATCGCGACGAGAAAGCTGATTTTTCATGATTCACTCCTTTTGCAGGTTTAGCGCATCATTTCATGAATTTGAAATTCACATCCGTCAGGATGTTTTTCGCCGCTTCATAGGGCGCCGGCGTGTACACGGATTGCGCCCTTGTTTCATTGTCATCGCCCCCAATGACAACGCGGCCTTTATACAAAATATTGTAATCTTCGATGATATGTATTTGCATGCACACGATATAGGGTCCCGGAGGAATATCCTCGTTTCCCAGGTCGAAAATAAGCGAGTGCTCGCCTGTTGACGGCGTGGCTTGCGTGCGCGCGTCATATTCCGTTTCCGGCGCATGTTCCCAGTCGGCTTGCTTTATCCACGCCGGGCAGATTGTAGAGTCATTGTAACCGCCGTAGGACAAGTACTCGCTGATAAACAGCGTTTTCACATAGCCTCCCTCCTCGGTCTCCAGCCATACGACGGTCTGGTAAGAAGGCTGTACATCGCCCACTGCTTCATTGATGCGAAATGAAACGGCGAGCAAGCCCGCCTTTTTCGGCGTCTCCTTGCCGCAAGCGATCAGAAAAAGCGCGGCAATAGCAATAATCCGTATTTTTCCAGTCATTGTTTTTCTCTTTGGATATGGTATGAAAATGATGCTTAATATACAAAATAAAAACAAAATAATTATGGACAAAATGATTATGAACAATTTTATTAAATAAAATGCGTGACAAGATACGACAAGGCGGCAAAGAAATGAGGCGAAACAGGAAAGAAAGAAAGAAAGCGGAACCCGGTGCACGGGTTCCGCTTTTTTTTAAAAGCCTTTGAGAATCGTTCCCAGAAAGAGCAGGATGTAGCCGACAAGCACAAACCAAAGCGCGTTGACGGATACAACCGGAATAGCAATCAACGTCCCAATGAACCCTAACGCCGCCAAAATAAGTGAAATTAACCAAACAAGCTGTGTTGGCGCTGATAGTTTCATAACTCCTCCACTAGATTAAGTTAAAGTTGGGTTTATTAGAGCCCGCCTTATTATCTCCTTTCAAGATTCATTGTTGTTGAAGCCTATTCATAGTATCATAATATTAAAATTATGATGAAATGTCAAGACCTTGGCTGCATTTTTTTTATGGCGTCTACTCTTCCAGCGTCGTCAGATCTCCTTCGTCCTGCCCTTGTGCTCTTGCTTTGAGAACGCGGCGCATGATTTTTCCGCTGCGCGTCTTTGGCAGACTGTCGGTAAAAGTAATGGTTTCCGGTTTGGCGATCGGGCCCATCTCGTGGCTGACATGATTTTTCAATGCATCTTCCAACTCCTTGCCGCCGCTGACGCCGGACCTGAGGATGACGTAGGCATGAATGGCGTGGCCCTTTAGCTCGTGCGGCAGGGCGATGGCCGCCGCTTCGCTCACATCCGGATGGCTGACCAGGGCCGATTCGATCTCCGCCGTACCCAGGCGATAGCCGCTGACCTTGATGACGTCGTCGATTCTGCCGATGATCCACACGTATCCGTCCTCGTCGATGCGCGCTGAGTCGCCGGCTTTATACCAGCCCTGCTTTTTATACTCTTTCCAATAGGTTTCGATATAGCGATCCGGGTCTTTATAGATCGTTCTAGCCATGCCCGGCCAGGGCGATTTTATAACCAGCTTGCCTTCCTCGCCTGTTTTCACTTCATGGCCGTCGTCGTCCACAACAGCGATTTCATTGCCGAAAAACGGCTTGGTTGCCGAGCCGGGCTTTAACGGCGTGATCGGCAGGGGCGTGATCATAAAGCCGCCGGTCTCCGGCTGCCACCAGGTATCCATAATCGGGCAACACTCATTGCCGATGACGCGATGATACCAACGCCACGCTTCCGGGTTGATCGGTTCGCCGACGGAGCCAAGCAGGCGTAGCGTGCTCAGGTCGTGCCGATTCGGCCAGGCCTCGCCGAAACGCATGAGACCGCGAATGGCCGTGGGCGAGGTGTAGAGAATGGTTACCCCGTACTTTTCGATCATCTGCCACCATCGATTCGGATAGGGATGGTTCGGCGCCCCTTCGTACATCATCACCGTGGCGCCGTTGATGAGCGGGGCGTAGACGATGTAGCTGTGCCCGGTGATCCATCCCGGATCTGCGGCGCACCACCAGCGGTCTTCTTCCTTGATATCAAAAACCGCGCGATGCGTGAGCGACGTATAGACGGCGTAACCGCCATGCGTATGCAGCAGCCCCTTTGGGCGCCCGGTAGTGCCGGAAGTGTAAAGGATGAACAGCATATCCTCGGCGTCCATGACCTCGGTGTCGCACTTTGGACTGGCGTTGGGCAGGGACATCAGGTCGTGATACCAGAAATCGCGGTCATTTTCCATATACACTTCCTGGCCGGTTCTTTTCACGGCGATGCACACCTCGATCGTCGGCGAGCGTTTCATCGCCTCGTTAGCGATGCTCTTCAGGTCGGTTATTTTGCCGCGACGCCAGCCGCCGTCCGCGGTAACCAGCACCCGGCTGTCCGCATCGGCGATGCGTTCGGCCAACGCCTCGACGCTGAATCCGCCGTAAACGACGCTGTGCGCGGCGCCGATTTTGGCGCAGGCCAGCATGGCGATCACCAATTCCGGGATTAGCGGCATATAAATGGTCACAATGTCGCCCTTGCGGACGCCCATGCTTTTGAGGATGTTGGCAAATTTCGACACTTCTCGATTGAGCGCGTGGTAGGAGAAGGTGCGCACATCCCCTGGCTCGCCCTCCCAGATCAACGCCAGCTTGTTCTTGCGCCATGTTTTCAGATGCCGGTCAATGGCATTTTGCACAATATTCATTTTGCCGCCGACAAACCATTTGTAAAACGGCGCCTTGGAGGCATCAAGCACCTTGTCCCATTTTTCGAACCATTACAGGTGTTCCGCCTGCTCGGCCCAAAAGCCTTCCCTGTCCTTTATCGAGCGTTCGTATAGATTCTCATACTCGGGAAAATTTGCTTGCGCCTTTATCTCTTCCGATGGATAATAAAAGTCGTTTTTTGAATTCTTTTCGCCCATACTGTTCTCCTTTTTCTGAGGGGGGACACACGATTTATTTATAATCGGGAGCATGCAAATGCCGCATGGAAAATATAAACAAAGGCAGCGTCCGCACAATTTCCCGGAGGGTGTAAAATCCTGGAGCAGA
>JAJRST010000618.1 GCA_024278645.1 bacterium
AAAACGAATAAAGCCGCCGTTTGGCTTGCGATCCGATTGCGCCGGTTTTGTCACATCATGCGACGATTTGGTAAAATTATCATCCTTTTGACATGCTGCGAAAATTAAAAACAACACGCCAAGAAAAAACAACTTTATTCTAATGGATGAATCCTTATATTAAGGTATGTTATACGACATAACAAATATACACTTTTGCGCTGCTGCAAACAACATTTTTAATCAACGAATGACAATAATTTACAATATTTATTTGCGTTTGGAGGAGAAGCCATGAGCGACATAAACTACACTTGCGTCGATCGATTTCTCAAGTATGTAAAATATGACACACAATCGGACCCCGAATCCGAATCCTTTCCCAGCACCGAGAAGCAAAAAATACTTGGCCGTGAGCTTGTAAAAGATCTCCTGGAAATCGGTTTGCAGGATGCTTCAATGGATGAATGGGGCTATGTCACAGCCACGCTTCCGGGGAATACGGATGTGAATGCGCCGACCATCGGCTTGATTTCGCACATGGATACTTCGCCGGATGTGTCGGGCAAGGATGTCAAGCCCATCATTCACAAGAACTACCGGGGCGGCGATATCAAGCCGGGCAATTCCGGCGTCGTCATCAAGGCAGAGGAAAACCCGGACCTGCAAAAACAGATCGGCAATGACATCATAACATCCGACGGCACGACGCTTTTGGGAGCGGACGACAAAGCCGGCATCGCCGAGATATTCGACGCCGTCAACTATTTCGTGCAGCACCCCGAAATCAAGCACGGCCCCATCAAAGTCGCCGTCACACCGGATGAAGAGATCGGCAAGGGCGCCGACCATTTTGACGTCAAAAAATTCGGCGCCGACTATGCCTATACCGTCGACGGCGAAACGGTCGGCGAAGTGGAAGATGAAACCTTTTGCGCGGATTCGGTCAACCTCACTGTTCACGGCGTCAACGTCCATCCCGGCTATGCCAAGGATCGCATGGTAAATTCCATCAAGGTGGCGTCGCAAATCATTGAAGCCTTGCCCAAAAACTCATTGTCGCCGGAGACCACGGAAAAGCGCGAGGGTTACATCCACCCGCACTCGATAAGCGGCAATGAGGAGAAAACAGTGATCAAATTTCTCATCCGCGCCTTTACCGTCGACGGGTTGAAGAAAAAAGAAAATTTGTTAATGGAATTTTGCGACGATGTTGTGTCCCGTCATCCGAAAGCCTCCTATGATTTTGAGGTCATCGAGTTCTATCGCAACATGAAATACAAGCTGGATGAAGACCCGCGTGTCGTTGATTATGCGCTCGAGGCGGTCAAGCGATCCGGGGTGCAGCCGGTGCGTCACGCCATTCGCGGCGGCACGGACGGCGCCCGGCTATCCTACATGGGATTGCTGACGCCGAACATTTTTGCCGGCGGTCACAATTTTCACTCGCGCCAGGAGTACATCTCCATCCAGGACATGAAAAAGGCGGTGGATGTCATCATTAACCTGGTAAAAATCTGGGAAGAAAAAAGTCACTGACGGCGAGGCTGAATTTACGTGCAATGGTTTGAATATAGATCGCGAAAAGTACTAAAATTGCGATATAAAGCGGCGATTTTCGGGCTGTTCGTTTTTAGCATCCTGATTTTCGGCAAATCCATTCTCACTTTAATGGCGGCACGCCTGGACGTTGCCGACGCCGAGACGCCGTGCGAGGTCATGGTCGTCCAGGGCGGGCCGTCGCTGGCCGAATATGTGGTCATGCAGGCGATCAAGGTTTACGAAAAGGGGTTGGCGCGACATATCATATTTGTTCTGCATGCGTACGATCTCAAGCCGACCATTTTCGGCGTTTCGCACTATGAACGTTTTGTGGCCACGGCGCTGGATTCCCTGGGCATTCCCCGACAGGATTATTCCATCATGCTGGTGCGGCTCAGCGATCCCTACACCTACAACACGGCAAAAGCATTGGCGGATTCGTTGACCGACATCAAGTCCCTCCTGGTGTTCAGCGACAATTTCCATATTCGTCGCAGCTATTTGGTTTATAAAAAGATTTTCAACGCCAAGGGCGTCGAGGTGCGCGCCTGGTCGATGCCCATATATCTGCGCGCCGACAACTGGTGGCGGTACGCCAACGGCTGGCGCCGGGTTGTCGACGAATACATTAAACTGACCTTCTATCGGATCAAGGGATACATTTAGAAAGGACAAAATCGAGCATGGTGCATCTGAAAAAACTCTCCCTGACGACGTGGATATTCATCGGTCTGTTTCTCGGCATTTTAGCCGGGCTGATTTTCAAAGAGTCCATCGTCCCCATCGCGGATCCATTGGCGCAAATATTTCTGCGGCTTCTTAAAATGACAATTTTGCCGCTCATCATCACGTCGATCCTCTCCGGCATCCTGTCCATCGGCTCCGGCAAAGGGCTGGGGCGTCTTGGTTTAAAGACTTTTGGCTATTACACCTTGTCCACGTTGTTGGCCATTTTTGCCGGTCAGTTGCTGGTCAATATTTTCAAGCCCGGCGTCGGCGCCAACCTTGGATTAAGCGGCGACATCGAGCAAGTCGAAGCCGCAAGCCAAAATGTCAGCGACCTGCTGTTGCGAATCATTCCGGATAATGTCTATCAATCCATGGCCGCCTCGGATGTACTGCCGTTGATTTTTTTCTGCATTCTGTTCGGCTATTTTATTCTGCAAGTCAAAGAGCCGTACAGGTCGGCTCTCGGCAACATCATCGAAGGCGCTTTTCGTGTGATGATGAAAATGGTGCACTTTGTCATCTGGTTTGCTCCGATAGGCGTTTTCGCCATCAATGCAAAAATCGTCGGCACGACCGGGCTGGAAGCGTTCAAGTCGCTGGGCTTTTATTTCATCATCGTCCTGGTCGGTCTGTTTATTCATGCGTTTATCAGCCTGCCGTTGCTGCTGCGATTTGTGGGGCGGGTGAACCCGATCAAGCATTACAAAGGCATGATTCCGGCGCTGTTGACCGCTTTTTCCACCAGCTCTTCCATGGCGACGCTGCCGCTGAACATCGAATGCGTCACCAGGCGCTCGCGCGTGTCGGAAAAGATTGCCGGATTTACGCTGCCCATCGGCGCCACGGTCAACATGGACGGCACGGCGTTGTACGAGTGCGTGGCGACCATCTTTATCGCCCAGGTTTACGGCATTGATTTGAGTTTTGGGCAACAGGCCATCGTCGTATTGACGGCGCTGCTCGCCTCCATAGGCGCCGCCGCCGTGCCCATGGCCGGCCTGGTGATGATGACCATCATTCTGCAGGCGGTCGGATTGCCCCTCGAAGGCGTGGGCATCATTCTGGCGGTGGATCGCATTTTGGACATGTTCCGAACGACGACCAACGTGCTCAGCGATTCCTGCGGCGCGGTGATCATTGCGCGGACCGAGGGGGAGACGTTGGAAGGTATGGGAGAGCCTGCATGAACAAGGGGCTTCCCCCTTGTTCAGTGCATACGCTAGCGAAGCAGCGTTATGCGTCGACTCGATTGATAATCGCCGGCGTTCATGCGCAGAATATAAATACCCGATCCGGCGACATGGCCGGCATCATCCACGCCGTTCCAGACGACGGAATGAGCGCCCGCCTTTTTCACCCCGTTCACCAGCGTTCTGATTCTCCGTCCCTGGAGGTTGTAGACGGCCATCTGCACATAGCTTTCCTTCGGCGTCGTATACTCGATGTGCGTCTCGGGATTAAAGGGGTTGGGGTAATTGGGCAAAAGCTCGAACCGCGTTGGCGTGTTCGTGCGTTCATCCACAGCGGTGCTCATGGAAACGGAGATCGTCTCGCTGAATGTCGCCGAGCCGTCCAGCTCCACGCTTTGCAGTTTGTAGAAAAATTGGCCCTCGCTGTCGGGATGATCGATGTAGCTGTATTCCGCGCCCGTGGTACTGTTGGCGGGATCGGAAAAAATGATGCGCTCGTTGATCCTCGAAAACGCCTCTTCCCCGGCGGCCCGCCGATAGATGTTAAATCCGGCCTGGTTGATTTCCGAGGCGGTCTTCCAGCGCAAAAGCACGCCCTCTCCGACCTGCTCCGCCGTAAACGAAACCAGATCGACGACAATGGGGCTGAGCGGCGAGTCGTCCGTATCATCGGCGACGACGGGGTTGTATTTCGCCGTATTGTCCGACTCGTATTCCTGACCGTCCATAAACGGCTGATAAAAGCTCAATCCGGCGGTGTAGGAATCGTCGGCGATGTTCATGACGATATGCAACAACTGCGTCGGCGAGGTCGGCAAATCGTTGCCAAAAGTCGGGGAATTGCCGTAATTGTAGGATACGGTCACGGAAAAGCGAGACGATGTGTTATCGAGAATATTAACAATACTATAAAGATCTGTCAACGGACTTCCACCATCTTCAAGAATGGCCCCCTTGGTTACGGTAACATTGCCAGAGCTTGCGACATTAGTCCCAAAAGCATTTGTGTCATAATTGATGTACACCTGATTATCGCCCAGTTTTGTCCCGCTCGCCGAGCCCTGCACCATGACGTCGAATTCGAAGCTCGAGCCGCTCAGCGTTGAATTGGCAAATGTAAAGGTGATGCCAGTGGCATAAAGGTTAGCGGCGGCGCCACAAAAGAACAGCATCAAAATAAACATCTTTTTCATTTTTTTCACCTCTTGATTTCCTCTCAAATTTTCTCAGGGAACCTGCGTCCCCTTGCCGACATTCTTTTTCCAAAAATCGTTTTTATCGTCGTTTTGCACCTGGCCGTTGAGATTAAAGTCGGCGCTTTTATAACCCGAGGCGCCGGCCTGGACCTTCCAAACATCGTTCTTGTCATCGTTTTGCACCTGGCCGTTGCCGGTGGCGTCGCCGGTGTACAGGCCGTAAAAATCCGGCGATGTATCAAGCGCCGCTGCGTCGGCGCCGTAATATTTATCCGGCCCGGTGGTAAAATCGTATGCTGTTGCACTGCCGTTGTTCAGGGCAATGGCGGAAGCGCTCATGACTGCGAGATGATTCCGATGTTTCAGCACAATGTAATAAGAGCCGTCCACCGCATCCGGCAGGCTGAGCGCCGTGGCCGCGCCGTCCCAGTCGACAAGGTCGCCGTTGCTCTTGACAAAGAATGAACGCTGCGACAGGGGAGAGCCGTCCGGAGCGCTGCGCAACTCCAGCATCACCCAGTCCGTCACTCCCGAGGGGATGGCGCCGACCGTACGCGCGTCGGCCAGTGTGGAGGTCAGCGGGATAAAGCCGCCGGCGCTCAACTCGCTGATCATGGAACCGCCCGTATCATAGGCGCCCTCCAGCAGCGCCTTGACGCTGACCAGCACGTGATTCCGCTCGAACAGGGCGAACTCGCCGGTTTGATTCGTGGTAAAAGCAACCGTATTATTGACGACATCGACGGTTCCGCCTTCATATTGCCAGGAGCCGCTGCTGTCGATCCATCGGTGCACCTGCAGCTTGCTTTCATCAAGCCCGGAAACATCGGCGTCATTATAGTGAAATGTGACTTGCATGACAAAGTCAGTGATGGACGCTTCCTTGGAGACCGTCCAGGAGCAATTGATATAGTTAGCTGTCGCCGGGTTGGTTATGCATTCATTGGTTTGCTTGACGGTGACCACGCCCTGTCCGCTCAGGCTGGTAAAATTCAATTCCACCCTGCGGCCATCGCCAAATTCGTTAAAGGTGTAGGTCGCCGCGCCTGTCACGGACTCGTCGTCGGTGATATAGGGGCAGCTTCCTTTGGCGGATAATTGCACCGTACCGTAAAGCGCCGGCAGCAGCCAGGCGTCCTCCCATGGGGCGTTGGCAACGGCCGACGGCCAGAGAGCGGTAAAAACGGAATCCGGCTTGTCCAGGGTGTAAATGGTCATGCCAAAGGCGTCGCCGGGGTTGACGTTCAACTCGCCGCTGCTCAAATCGAGACGACCCTCGTACTGTACATGCCCCGACGCCGTGGAGATGGCCGCCGTCGTTCCGGAGGCGCCGGTCGGCGACGCCCACTGCACATCAAGCGGCCACCAGCCTTGCAGGCCGCGAAACAGCTTTGACAGGGCGCCCGATTCATAGTTGAGCCACAGGGTGCCTTCGTCCGTTGCGCCGGATGACGGCCAGTTGAAATCATAGTCCTCGTCAAAGCTGAGGCCCAGTTGGTCGTCCGTGGACAGCGCCGTGTTGCCGCTCTCGTCGACGGCAAAATACAAATAGTTGTCGTTATTAAAAGTGTACAAAGTCACCGGCAAGGATTGTCCGGGAGCGGTGATGATCAACGTCGAGGCGTTGCTCCATTCGTCCGTCTCCATCCGCCCGTTGATGGTGGGAACAATGAACTTCCACGGCGATGTGTGGCTGGCGCCGCCGCTTGTCGGCTGCGCCGAGGCCTCCATCGACGCTTCGCCCTCGGAACCGTTATACACGGCTTTGACGACATAGTACAAGGTTGTTCCGTTGGCCGCCGATGCGTCGCGATAGTACTGCCGATCGACGCCCGAGATAATTTGCGAATAGGGGCCGCCGGCCGTCGTGCTTCTATAGACGTTATAGGAATCCACTTGATAGCCGACGGTTCGCGTGGCGACAAATCCCTGCTGCGCAAATGCCGTCTTGCTCGCCCTTTGCCGTCCGGGTTTTGTCGCCGCCTTGCGCACGGCTTTTTCGGAGAGGATCATGCTCGGCATTTCTCCCGGCGTCATGGAAAGCGAGGACTGTCCCGGCGGCGCATCCCAGACCAGGGTTACGGCGCCGTCATAACCGCCAAATGCCTGAAGATTCATGGGCGCGGGTTTGCCCGTGGAGCAGCCGCCATCGAGAAAAGTGAGGATATCGCCCATCAGGTCGGTTTTTGTATCCGCGCCGTCGGTGAGGCCGCCAAACTCAAAAGAGACGCCGATCGTTCGATAGTTGTAGGCGGCATTTTCATAGCCGACGCCGCAGGCATAGGCGGGAGAGCTGTTGGTGAACAGAACCACAGCGCCGTCCAGGGGCGCAATGCGGTCGATATAATTTTGCGAGCCGCCGTAGGAAAAAGCATAGCCGCTCAGGCAGGAGGCGCCGGTCACCGTCTGCAAATCGCCCTCGCCGTCCGCTTCGCCATAAAGATTAAAGTAGGGCTGTAAATCGGTTTGCGGGTCCCAGGCCCAGGCGTCGCCGCCTTCCATGTACAACTTTCCACCGGCCTCGAGATAGGCGATCAACGACTGAATGGCGTCGCCATCGGAGGAGGCGTCCAGCACATAGTTGTCGGCATTGACGCCGAGACAAACGAAAACATACTCGTAATTGGCGGGCGTCAGCGTCATGCCGGCGAGGCTCTGCGTTTTTGTTACGGAAGAGACCTGGCTGTTCAATGCCTGTTCAATGGCATTGGCGCTGGCTGACGCATTGCCTCCCGGGTACCAGACAAGCGCATTTTGCGCATACAGCGCCGCCGCCGTTAATATCATTAACGGAATTATTATTTTTACTTTCATCCTTCCTCAAAACCTTTCCCTTCAAAGCCGTTCGTATCATCACAATCGAATTCCGCGGAACAAAGCCTCTACTCTTTGTTCCGAGTTCGTCAAAAAATTC
>JAJRST010000082.1 GCA_024278645.1 bacterium
CCGTAGCTCAACGGTTAGAGCAGCGGACTCATAATCCGTTGGTTGAAGGTTCGAATCCTTCCGGGCCCACAAAAAAACGCCCCCGGTTTTTTATAATCGGGGGCGTTTTTTTGCAATTGCACCATTCGTTCCGATGGCGCCTCGGAGACGCTGTCGGTTCATGGTTTTGATTTTGGCGCTTTCACACGACCTGTGTGCATAAATCCGGGTGGGCGGGGCCGAAAAAAATGCTTCCGGCTGGACTTTTGCATACAGTCGAGTAATTGTTTTGACCTTCCTCATGACATCTTTGCTAGGCTGCTTTTGTCGTCAGGCGGCGCTGCTTTTTTAAAATAATGTTGATAATCGGCAGCAAGTCGTCATAGCGTTGCAGCTTGGGGAGCAGAATCAGTTTGCCGTTTTTCGATCCGCTAAACTTGGGGCTTTTGGGATCGGCGCTTAGCAAAATTGTCGGGATGTTTTTATATTTTTTGCCAAACTGCCAAAGAAATAATTTGGCGTTGTTCAGCGGCGTTTCTTCATTGACAATCAGGACGTCAATGGGTGCATGCATCGCAGGCGTCGCGTTCTCGTTTTCTGAATTTGCAATGCAAATATCAAAATGAGGCTGAAGTTTATGCTGAGCAAAGTGGAGCATCGTAGGCGTGTCGTCAATGATTAGGATTCGTGCTTTTAGCGGATTCTGGTTCGTTCTCATAGATAAACTTCACTTCCTTTGGTTGTGCCATTACACTTTTTGGTTCCCTTTAGTTTACAGATACGTTAACAAGTTGTGCTTTTCATTTCAGCGCATCGCAACTTGAGACTCTGAATGGGTTGGCTGCCGCTGTATCGCCTTTTTTAAGGCGATGTTGAAAGTTGCGAAATACGAATCAAGTGTTGTCTAACGAATTGCCGAAATGCGCATGAATTCTGGCCTGTCGGCATGCTTTGTCTGGTATGCCAATGATGTCGGATCAGATCGTCGAGGAAATACGACGAACGATGCTTGGTAGAAAAGGTGAAGAATTTGGCGCCCTGGTCAAAAACTAGACTACTATGATGCTTCAATTCATGACTTTTATGCTCGGCACGCATCAATGCCCTGGGCCTTGCGGGACTTTGCCTTGGATTCTTGCCTTAATCTGCTGCTTGAAAATGTCATGTGCCGTCGCTTGACTCTTCCTGCAAGACTGGTCGCCTAACGAAGCAGCGTGATTTTACGCCGGTCGGCGTTTTCGCCGACCCGCATCTGTACGATATACGTGCCGGAACTCATGGCTTCGCCAAATTCATTCCGACCTTTCCAGATTGTATTATAAACGCCTGCATTCAAATGCTTTTGAATCAACGTTTTTACCGTGCGACCGAGAAGATCGTATACATCGATCCCAACATAACCGGACTTCTCCACCTTGAAAGTTATCGTTATCGACATATTAAACGGATTGGGGTAATTTGTCGACAACCGGAACGGCTTTTCTTATCTGTCTACCGATGCTTTTCGCGTCGGATGCGTGGGGCCATATAAAGACCGTGCGCCATCCGGACTAACCTGTTCGAGCATGTAGGAATAATGATCTGCTCCTTTTGTATAGTCCGAAAACGAGTAACTTTTATAATGCAGGCTGATGTTTTCCGCGCTGGTAATGAGTTGAGTATTTATTTGTTCATAATCGTCCTGGTTTCCCGTGGATCTTAAAATATTATAACCGATATGATTTGTTTCGTTGGCCACGCTCCATTTTAACAGCACCGAATCGCCGACGACCTCGGCCAAAAAAGTAATAACAGCGACGCCGTTCGGCGCAAAACCGCCGTCGTTTCTATCCAGGTCGAGCACGCCAAATCCCCAGGAATCATCCGGCGGTACAACGCCTTGGGCGATGTTCGCGTAGCGCGTTAAAGCAATGTAAACCTGGGCGGCCGTGTAGTCCGGGTGCTCGTTAAGAATGAGAGCCGCTGATCCGGCGACAACCGGCGCTGCCAGGCTTGTTCCCGTGCCGACGATATAGTGAGCGTCATTCGGATCGCCGAAATTAACGCCGTCGTTATCGATCCAGGCCGTGGACGGGCTGGTATGGACATTTCGGTCGCGAATGGCGATGATGTCTTTTCCCGGCGCCGTTATTTGCGGCTTGAACATGCCGTCGACCCGCGGCCCGCGCCCCGAAAACGAGCACAGGATTTCGGAAGAGTAGGAATTGTGTCGCCCGCCGTTGAAATCGGTCCAGCTTTCCTTGTCGCCGCACGCCCCGACGCTAAAGGCAAAGTCCGCCGTCGCCGGGCTGCTGATGGTGTATCGTTCATCCGGGTCGTGAAAAAATACATGATAGTTTTCGTCATCTTCATAGATATGGACCAACTGCTCATTGTCGGAACGGTTGACAATTTTAAGATAAAAAGTATGGTCGCCGGCCGGCAAGTACGGCGTATAGTAGGAGACCTGGTGTTCCGTGCCCCGCGGGCTTTCCGCCTGGCTGAAATAGCGAACATCGTCGAGCATATTAAATTCGCTGTCGTAATAGACAAGCGTGATTTCGTTGTGAATATCCAGGCCGTCGTACCATACGGTGTTGAATTTCAAGAGGTCCGAGTTCGCCGAGGCGTTGATCACATCGACTTGTATAAAATCGGACTCGGAATGCCCGGTCACGGTCTCGGAATAATGTCGTTTCGACGCTCCATAATTGCCGGCGGCAACGATGACCGGGACGTCATAATTGAAGACTATTTCGTCAATTTTTTGATCCAAATAATAGCTGCCGTCATGGTATGTGTCCCATGATCCGTAGCTCAGATTAATGACGTCGGCGTTATATCTTTGCACGGCGGCGTCCAGGGCGTTATAAATGGCCGTTCCCTTGGCCATGCCGTCGCTGTCCTTGCCGATTTTGAGAAACACCAGGTCGGCGCCCGGCGCCATGCCCTTGTAGGGGGCGCCGCCGTTGCCGGTATTATCGGCCGACATGACGCCCCGGCCCAGAGCGATGCCGGTCACTTGCGTGCCGTGGCCGGTGGCGAATGTGCTCACGTCATCGTCCAGAGTGGGGTAGTTCGAATAGTCCTTTTTCTCGTACTCCAGGGGCAAATCGGGATTGCTTTCATCCAGCCCCGCATCCAGGACGGCGATTCTAACATGGACGCCGTTGCCGCCGCCGTCATAGCCGCGATCCCAATAAGAGTCCGCCTGTACGACCTTGGCCGCCACGTTGGACTGCGGTTTGTAGCCGCGATCCGCGACATCTATTTTGGCGATGAAATCGAGCTGCATGATCTCCAATATATTTTCAGCCGGCGCTCTGGCCAGCACATAACCGTGTTCATGCCCGGCTGTCGGACCGACCCAGCTTTTTTCGTACACAAGACATCCCAGATTATCTAACTGTTCGCGCTTGGCCTGATCCAAAGCCGCGTCAGTGTAAATGACCAGATTGATGCCGTCGTTCAAGTCGCTTACTGATTGATTCGACGCTTCTTGCTGCTGTTTAATTCTTTTGCTGATTTCAAGTTGCAGATAGCCGCTGCCCAGCTTATGACTTTGACTTTGAGGTATCGTGACGATGTCTGCTTTTGATAATTGAATGCTTTTCGATGATGCGCTGGCAGCAAAAAGAATGAAAATAATAAATAACGGCGTTTTGACGCCCATATTATTTCCCTCCGCCCGCGTGAGTTTCCCCGGTCCATCCACTGTCAAGAATATCAATTCAAACAGTATGCCATAAAACAAGAATCGGGCGAACGCAATATATTTTTAAGTGATTGATAATTAAGGGATTGTGAGCAGGAATTTTCGAAAGAAATTAATCGCTTTTATCGCCGACGCCCAGAGTGTCTATTATTCAGCACAAGATTTTTCCGGCGGCGACATCGCAAGAAAATCATGCCGTTGCATAAAGTGCAAGTTGTTGAAAACATTGAGAATAGAGCTGTCTACACAAAGAAGAGAATGCGTGTTCAAAAAATAACCGGGATCGTTGCAATTTGACACAAAAAAAGGCGCCGGA
>JAJRST010000619.1 GCA_024278645.1 bacterium
TCCGTCGAACGTCTGCAACGAACGATCCGGGCGCCGGAAAAAGTCCGGCAGATAGGCGTAATAGTCGTTCACTTCATCCCAACCGACGTCCTCGATCCAGGTGGCGCTCGCCTCCATAAACCAGGTCGCCGCGGCGATGCTGTAGGCGCCCTGCACGGCGTGAAAGAATTCGTGCACGCTGGTCACCTGCGCCGACTGATCCGGCGTCTTGGCAAAGCCGGCGAAATCGGGATGCATTTCAATGAACGACGTCCAGGACAGATGATCGGCATATTGATCGGATGGGTCTTCAAAGATGGCGACGCCATAGGCTTGCGGATAGGCTTTCATGTAAACGTCGTACCGATCGTCGCCGCCTTTGCCGTCGGGCGGCGGCGCCAGGAAGGCCATATCCTCGATCAACAAAGACCAGGCATATTCGAAATAATCGCCGACGCGATTGATGAAATCGGGATGGCCGTCGGCCGGGTTTAGATCCACGCCCGCCTGGTACACGGCCTCGGCGCCGGTAGTGTTGTAATGAATTTTAAAATGACCCTGCAGCGTATCGTAATGAAAATCGAGGTTGGGGCGCGAAGAAGCGGCGGCAAGCAGGGAGCGATTATTCGGAGACAGGTCGGCGGCATGGCGTTGCAGGAGCAACAAGTAGCCGGCGGCGCACTTTATCCTGCTGCCGTCGGCATGATCCTCATGGCGCGCAACAGGCGTGAACAAAACGTCGGCGATGCGATCGAGGCGCCGCCCTTGATCGATCTCACCCCTTGAAAAAGCCTGTTCGATTTGAGCAAGCCGCAGATGGCGCGATATTCCAACGGCGCGCCCATTTATGAGAGACAGGGGAAATAATATAAAAAAGATGCAGGTTATAGATACACTGATTCGCATGATTAAACGAATAAAATAGGTAATCTCGGTCATTTTCGTAACTTAGGCAATTCATTGACGAAAAGCAACCAATCCGTTTAATCGCAGGAATCGTAAAACAGTGTTACTTTTTCCTTGCATTTTTAAAGAAATATTAATATCTACACTTATTACAATAACTAGTCCACCGTAATTGCCTGCCGCAAACATTAAATGCAGAGTGTGCCATGGTCAGGACAATGGGAGTCCCGTTCATTTTAAAACATTATAGACTTACACTGCATCACAGGCTTGTTGCAATACAAGAATATCTTTTCCGTAAAACATCATTCTGCTTTAAAGCGCTCCACCGGAATAAATTTTGAGGCTATCATTCTGTGGCGACAGATAAACCAGAGAGACGTAAAGAAATACATTGAATCTCAAATTCACAAACCATTTACTTTTTTTGAAAGGGGTAAAAAACCGTTCTAGTCCTTTAAGGACTTTTTACCATCCGGGAAATTTAAATCAAATCATAAACTCACTTTTTAAGGAGGTCGCAAATGAAGAGATTGATATTTGTTTTGACTCTTGTTTTCCTCATCATCGGTTCTGTTGCAGCCGCTGACTGGCGCGATGTCAACTCATACAATGACGGCACACAGAGCATGGCTCCGGAAAAACGCGCCTATGATCCGCCCGAACTGTACAAAGGAAAGCCGTTCACCATCTCAACAGCATCGCCCGCCGCCAACCTGCCGGGCGTAAAGATTGGCGAGACGGCGTACAACTACCAGACGAACGACAACCTGCACGACCGCATCTGGTGGGACGCAGCGACGAACACCATCCACGCCCAGTGGATGTTCGGCGACATCGCCGAAGTTCCGGTGTTCATAAAACGCAGAATGCGTTATAACTTTTACGACGGCAGCGCCTGGACCCAGGGTCTTGGCATTCCCATCGAAAACGAACGAGCGGGTTACGGCTCCCTGGCCGTGGATAAAGACAATATCGCCATCCCGGTCTCGCATCATACGCTGAGCAATGAAGAAGCGACTCGCGCCTGGTTCGATTTTGCGCCGGGGTTCGGCTTTTTCCAGATGTCCAAAGTATGGAACGCCAGGGAAGACGGCGCCGGCGACCTGGAGCCGTTCTGGCCGGATATTGCCGTGGACGACCAGGACATCTGGTACGTCACCGCGACCAACAACAACCAGGACGACTGGGTGCGGCGTGTCAACAATGTAAACGACAACATTCTGTTCTTCCGTTCGACCGATCGCGGTCAGACCTGGACCGAGCCTTATGCCATGTTTCCGGATACCTCTACCTATCCCTTGGGCTCCGGCGCTTCCGGCGCTAACGAAGCCGGCAGCCACCAGATCGAAGTCGCCGACGACGGCAGCGGCAAAGTGGGCGTGCTCGTCTCCAATCCCAACCATGATTTCTACTTTTTTGAGAGCGAGGATCGCGGCCTCACTTTTAAAGACGCCGTCTGGGTGATCGGCAACCCCTTCCCGCGCGAGGATGACTCGCTCAGCTATCCCATTCGTTGGGACATCATTGTCGAATACGATTCCACGACAATGGCGCCGATCGATACATCTTTGTACCCGTTCACCGGCTCCGTGGATGATTCCGGCAATTTTGTGCTGGAGCCCAACATCCGTCCCGCGGTTATGGGCCCTGCCGACCTCTTTTATCTGAACGGCGAACCTCATGTCGTATGGAATGAAAATGTGCACACGGGCAACGGTTCTTACTATCCGAACGGCTACGGCCGCTGGTGGACGACGCCGTACATCAAGTACCTGAACGGCGACAGCGCCCACCTTGAAGGCGGCTTTAGCATCAAACACTGGAGCCCCTCGACCGGCGTTTCCACGGTGTGGCGTTCCGATGACAACCATGACGTTTACGGCGGCACTTTTCAGCAGTACGTCACCATGCCGCAAATCGGCGCCGACGCCGACGGCAACCTCTACACCTTGTTCACCAAGTACAGCGATTCGGACACATTGATGCCGGAAGACGGCATCAACCAGGCCGAGGAGAGATTCGGGCCGCTCAGTTTTGGCAAGATCTGGGGCGCCAAATCAAAAGACGGCGGCGCTACCTGGGGCAATGCGGTGCAGCTCATTTCCGATGAAGACTCCTGGCATCAGAACCTGCGATACATCGCCGTGGCCAATAAAAACCCGAATGACGTCATTCACATTCTGTTTCAAAACACCCCCGATGTTCCCGGCGTGCCGATCGGCCAGGGCGCGGATCATGACGTGTGGGCCAACGCCGAGATTCGCTACTGGGGCGTTCCCACATCCGCTTTCCCGGATTCGAAAACCGAATTCTTCGGTCCCAACATCAAGGTTAAAATCAGCAGCACAATTGGCGGCGTCGACTTTGGCGACATCGGCGAAGCAGGCCAGGCGACAGCGACAATCACGGTGATGAATGACGGCGATCAGGACCTGGTGGTCAGCGGCGCTTTTACCGGCGACAAGGCCTTTTCCGTGGACCCCGCCACCTTTACCGTGGCGCCGGGCGGCAGTCAGGATGTCACCATCACTTTCAGGCCGCTCGTCGAAGACCCCTACTTTACTTATTTGGCGTTGCCGAACAATGACAAGAATGACGGCAACATCGGCATCCCGCTGGAAGGCGTGGGCGTACCCAAACCGGTCAGCGTTGCGGACAACGGCTCTAATCTGCCCAAA
>JAJRST010000620.1 GCA_024278645.1 bacterium
AGCGAATCCCAGAAAGTGATTTTATATTGAATATGGATATCAATAGCATTGTCTATCAATTCAGGCGTTACAACGACAATCTCTAACTTTTTCAGAGTATTAATGATATTTTTCGCCAGGAGGGGATTAGTATTTAATTTATTTACAGAAACAACAAAAAATTCCTGGATAACCTGCGTCGAAATAACGCCGTCGTGTTCGTTTTTTAAGAGCATTAATTGCTCTCGACTTTGCTTTTGTTTCACTGCATCGTGTCTGTCCAGACTATAAACGAGAATGTTCGTATCAATAAATATTTTAGCCACGATGCAGTTCCTCGCGGGTCCATTTTTCGCCTCTGGAATCAGCGTTTGCCTGATCCATCAGTTGAAAGCATTCCTCGAGCCAGTTCTCATTGGATGCGGAGACTGCTTTTTTTAATAGATTTCGAATGAGATTGTTGAGAGAAGTATTATGTTTGCTGGCATAATTCCTTCCCGCATCTATTAATTTTTTTTCAAGCGAGATGGTTATATTGGGCATAGCTGCTGCCTCCTAAATTACACATAATAAGTGTAATTTAGTGGATAAAGCTAAAAAGTCAAGTCTTTTTAGTTTTAAAATTCATCCGCCTCCAAGCTTCGAGACAAGGTTTTATGAATAGTCCAGTTTAGATAGCAAAGTCTTCCATGCGAGAAAACCAGAAAAAGCGCCCCGGATTCAAAAACCGGGGCGCTCATTTCAGGCCACTGCTTCCTTGTAAATCGATTTTTTCGTGTAATGCGTATGCAACAGCTCGTGCGCCTTGCGGCTGTTCGGCTCGCCGAGCCATTCCTCATACAGCTTTTGCACCGCCGGGTTTTCATGCGATTTGCGAATGGTGTTGGCGCGATCGGCGGCAAAGATGGCCTCGACGCGTTTTTTTCGAATATCCTCGCTTGTCGGCATGGGCTGGCCGCCGCCGCCGATGCAGCCGCCGGGACAGGCCATGATCTCGACAAAATGATAATCCGCTTCGCCGGCGACGATTTTTTCCATCAGCTTGCGCGCATTGGCCAGGCCATTGGCCACGGCCGCTTTTACCTTCAAACCGTCGAGGTCAATCACGGCTTCGCGTACGCCTTCCATGCCGCGAACGGATTTGATTTCAACGTCATCCAACGGCTTTTTGGTCACCAGTTCGTAAACCGTGCGCAGGGCAGCTTCCATGACGCCGCCAGTGTTGCCGAAAATAACTGCGGCGCCGGTGGCGATGCCCAGAGGCGCATCATATTCGCCTGCCTGCAAATTCGGAAAATCGATGCCCACTTGTTTCATCATTTTGGCCAGTTCCCGGGTGGTGATGACCGCATCCACATCCTGAAAGCCGCTGGCGTTCATTTCAGGCCGTTGGCACTCGTATTTTTTTGCCGTACACGGCATTACCGATACTACATAGATGTCCTTGGGATCGATGCCCTGCTTTTCCGCGTAATATGTTTTGGCCAGGGCGCCGAACATCTGTTGCGGCGACTTGCATGAGGAGACATGTGGCAACAGATCCGGGTAAAAGTGTTCGATAAAATTGATCCATCCGGGCGAGCAACTGGTCAAGAGCGGCAGCTTGCCGCCGTTATTGAGGCGATCGATCAATTCCGTTCCTTCTTCAATGATCGTCAGGTCGGCGGTAAAATCGGTGTCGAACACTTTATCAAAGCCCAACATGCGCAAACCGGACACCATCTTGTCGGTGACCAGCGAGCCCGCCGGCAGCCCAAAGCACTCGCCGATGGAGGCGCGAACGGCAGGCGCCGTTTGCACGACCACGTGTTTTGTCGGATCGTCCAGCGCTTTCCATACGCGAGCGATATGATCGGTTTCGTAGAGCGCGCCCACCGGGCAGCGATTGATGCACTGTCCGCAGGAGACGCAGGCCATATCGTCCAGCCCCTTGCCGAATGGCGTGTCCACCCACACATCGTAGCCGCGCCCTTCTATGCCAATGGCGCTGACGCTCTGCACCAGTTCGCACGTCTGTATGCATCGACGGCAGAGCACGCATTTCGCGGGATCGCGCACAAGCGCGGCGCTCGAATCGTCGACGCCGCCCGGGCGGGCATGGTATTCGAACCGCGTTTCGCGGATGCCGAGCTGCTCGGCCGCCTCTTGCAGTTCACAATTGTTATTGCGTACACATTCCGTGCACAGCATGGGGTGGCGCGACAGAATGAGTTCCAACGCTACTTTGCGCGATTGCCGCACAAAAGCTGTTTTTGTCCGGATGTTCATCCCATCCTCGCACTTCCACGAGCATGAAGTGCGTAAAAGTCTGTCGCCTTCTATTTCCACAACGCATAAGCGACAGGCAGACACCGGCGGCAAATCCGGATGATGGCAAAGCCGCGGAATTTTGATATTGGTTTGTTCGGCGGCTTCGAGGACGGTCGAGCCTTTGGGAACCGTCACTTGAATTCCATCTATAGTTACAGTTACGCTATCCACGTATATCCTCCATTGCTATCTAGTGTCATCTCAGGCGGCTTGCGCCGTTTCGGTCTCTATCTTTTTCACAAAATCATCACGAAAATATGCTAAACAACCAAGAACAGGATTGGGCGCAGCCTGGCCAAGACCGCAAAACGCGTTTATCTTCATCACCTGGGCCAGTTCCTGCATAAGGTCCAAATCCTCAATTTTGCCCTCGCCCGAATTTATGCGTTGCAGTAGTTCGAGCAGACGTCCGTTGCCTTCGCGACACATTGTGCATTTGCCGCAGGATTCATGGTTGAAAAATTCAACAAAATTTTCCAAAAGCTCCACGACGTCTTTCTCGTCATCCACAACAAGCAGGGCGCCGGAGCCGAGTCCCGCGCCGATTTCACGCAGACTTTCAACGGCCAGCGACACGTCAAGGTGCTCCTTGGTGAGGATGGCGCCCGTCGTTCCTCCCAATTGCGCCAGCAGCAAGCCTTTGCCTTTGGCGACGCCATGCCCGATTTCGTAAATCATTTCGCGCAGCGTAATGCCCATGGGAACTTCCACAAGGCCCGGATTATTGATGTTGCCAACCAGTGTAAAAACTTTTGTGCCGGGACTCTTTTCCGTGCCCATGCTTCTATACCAATCGGCGCCTTTGAGGATGATTTGCGGGATGTTGGCCAGGGTTTCCACATTGTTGACGCAGGTCGGTTTGCCCCACAAGCCCTCGTGTGTTGGGAAAGGCGGCTTGTCGCGCGGCTCGCCCCTTTTGCCTTCCACGGATTCGATGAGCGCGGTTTCTTCGCCGCAGATATA
>JAJRST010000083.1 GCA_024278645.1 bacterium
CATATTATGACGTTGCGGCGCCGCCATGCCTCTTCGCTGCGCAAAAGCGGAACTCGCCAAAGCCGTTATGAAAAAAAGAAACAGCATCATTTTAATGGACTTCATTCGAACCTCTGATCTCATTATCGAGTGATAAGATTTAATGGCGCACCCCCTAAAAATCGGCGCCCAGCGACCACAAGACTTGCACTTCATTGCTGGTGCGATAAAAGTCGGTCGGCCAGGCAAAATCCACGCGCAACAAAAACATGCCCAGGTTAATCCGCACGCCCAGGCCGATATTGGCCAGCAAATCCCGAGAGCGGATGAGGCCGTTTGGAGCTCTTGTGAATACGGTCATGGTCTCGGCGTCCGGATCATCCGAATAGACGGCGAAATTTTCGTCTCGATCCCAAGCCATGCCCATATCCAAAAAGGCGGCGCCGCCGACGTTCGCCAAAATGATCGGCAACGGAAAGCCTGCCTGCATATAACGAATAAACGGGAAGCGATATTCAATGTTCGCCAAAAAGAAGCGATTGCCTTCGGCGGCATAATAGCCGGCGCCGCGCAACGGCATCTCAAAAGATGAAAAGTATATTTCTTCGACGCGGTCGACGCGAATGCCGCCATTGTATTTATAATTGATCCAATTCGTCGTGCCGCCAAGAAAGAATTTTTGCGGATGCTTGCCAAAGCTGGCCCCGCCGCTGAACCTGAGGGCGAAAGTATAATCCTTAGAAAGACGAAAGTAGCGTCGCCAGTCGCCGCGCACGGTGGTGAACTCGATGCCTTGCTCGCCGATCCGTGGACTTGAAGTGACGCCGATGCCCCAGCGGACGCCGTTGACCGGACCGGTGTAACCCCACACCGTGGTGTCTTTGGTATAGGTCAAATTGGCAAGAGCAAAAAAGCGGTCCCGCGGCGACAGGTAGCCATTTTCGATGAGCCAGTCGACAAACTCATCCGGCAAGTCCATATAGGTTCGATTGATGCCCATCAAAGAGAGACCGGCGCTGACGCGTCTGTAACGATCGAAAGGATTGCTCGCCAACAGACTGAGTCCATAATTTCGATCTCGCACCCATCCGGTATTGCCGGAGAAGAAGAAATAGGCGTGATGATAGACGCCGCCGCCGATATCCAGTCGATTCTTTAAATAATAATAGGTCAACGCATAATCGGCATTTTTAAAATCGCCGTAAAGGTTTAACGCCAGGTTCAACCTGTGATCGCCCAGGACATCGGAGAGCATAATATTGGTATATCCCTGGGTCCCGAAAAACTGATCGTATCCGACGGAGCCGTACACAAGATCGGGAGAAAACTGGACTTTGTAGTCGTACACCTTGAATCCACCGGTTGGCAGGGCGTAATCCGACGAATCGAGGAAAACCGTGCGCTCGTCCAGATCGACCTTGCCGTCGGCGAAATCTTCATCAAAGACAAAAGTGCGGTACTTGTCCTCTTCCCCTGTTTTGGACGGCATAGCCGGCGCCGTTTCTTCGGCAACCGGCGCTTTCAACGCCTCATCTTTATCCATGTTTTGCACGAAATGGGTCTCTTCTACCGTCACATCGCCGGGCTGAATCTCCAGGGGATTTTTCATCATATAGATATCATAGCCGGCATTGTAAAATGAGGTGAACGCCAGTAGGTTGCCGCTGCCGCCCCATGTGGGCAAAAAAGCGCCGGTAATGACATTGGTAATCGGCCATTCTTCATCGTCGCCCAGTTTTTTAAGGTAAATGTTGGAGACGCCGGAACGATCGCTGGTAAAAACAATATAGTCGCCCGCCGGGGAATAACTGGGAGAGCGATCCAGGAATTTGCTATCGACGACTTTTCGCAACCCCGTGCCATCAATATTGATTTCGAAAATATCGTAATCCTTCATGTCCAGGGTTTCGGGCTTGAAATCGCTCGGTGCATCGTACAAATAATCGTTGCGGTCGCTGGCAAAGACCAGTTTGCTGCCGTCCGGCGACCAGGAGGGTTCCACGTTGCTGAACGGATCGTTGGTGATCTTGCGCAGCACTTCCGTCTCAAGATTGTAGGAGTAAATATCGGCCTGGCCGTGCAGCACGCCCATAAAGGCGATTTCGTCGCCGCGTGGGCTCCATGCCGGCTGGTAGATGCTTTCCATGCCCAGCTTGATGCTTTTGATGATTTTTTTCGCCCTGACGTCGACAATATGAAGCTGATCTTCGGCGCCGGTCTTGGCGGAAAAAACCAGTTTTTTATCGTCCGGGCTCCAGTCGATGCCGCGGCCCCGCAACCAGTGCAGCTCTTCCAGGTTTCCGGCTCTTTGACCGCGCACCACTTTTTTGAGAATGCGGCCGTCAATGGCGCTGGCAACATAAATATCAAAATAGTCGTCCTTGTCGGAGAGAAAGGCAATCTTGTCGCCCTTTGTGCTCATCGCCGGACTGGTATTGACAAAGTTTCGCCATTTTTTGTGATCGGTCAGCGCCTTGGCGATTTCATGCGGCTCCTTGCGATTGGCGATGTCCGGCCAATAGAGGCGCTTTAAATAGAGATGCCATCGCTTGCTCAATTCCTCAAAGTCGAGTCCTATGGACTGTTTAAAGCCGCGAGTGGCGTTCTTGCTCATTTTCATCTTGGTCAACAGCTCGCCGACTTTTTCACGACCGTAGGTTTCGGCTATGTATCGCAAGACAGATTGCCCGCCTTTGTAGGCGAGAAAGGCGTAAAGATATGGAATGTCCGGCACATAGCCGCTCACTGTGGCGTCGCGCATGAACATGTCGCTTTCGATGTCCCAACCGCGGCTTTCCCATTCCGCCAGGCCTTCGGTGAACCACAGCGGCACCTGAAACTGCGCCAGGCCGGTGATGATCGACTGCGTTCCGGCGCCGTACACCATTTGCAGCATGACCGCATGCGTCAATTCGTGATGTATGACATGTCGAAATTTTTCCCATTCCCCCTCGTAGGGGATGACCACGCGGCCCTTGAAAAACTCGGTAAAGCCGCCGACGGATTCTTCCGGCGGACTCAGGTCGACGTTCGTCTGACCAAAATCATTATGGCTGTTATAGACGAGTATCTTCACACGATCCAGCAGCTCAAACTTGAGGTCTCTGCTCAATTCCCGATAGCTCTCCTCAGCCACACGGGCTGTAAATTCCGCTATCCCTTTGCCGCCCCGGGAAAAGTAGACGTCAAAATGTTCCGATTGCAGGTATTGCCACTCAAAATGCTTGGTCTGCACTTTGTTCTTGCCAAGATATTGCGCCTCCGCCGAACCGCCAAGGACCAACACTGCAAGAATAACCCCACTGTATATTGTCGCCATCTTCATTTTACATCTCCTTGCGGCCAATCTGTAAAGATGCACCCGATTTCACGTATCTGCGCGTGATGCACAAATTTCATAAAAATAATAAGCAAAAGCAAGGTAATACTCTCAAACTTTTAAAATATCTCCATCCGGCGGCATCCACGTTCGCAAACTCCGACTTGGGATCCCGACTCTCCATCCACCGATAATCGCATGCTTTAGAATTATGATGTCATAAACGAACAAATCATTTACATGTATATCTCTTGAAATGTGTTCAAATTTTCTAACGCGATTGCTCATTCAATGTTCCGTTGTTGATTTTTCAAAACTTTTCAACTATATTGTTTGATTATTGAGAAAAAATAAGGAGCAGATTATGATGAAACGATTGGCGACAGGAGCGGCATTGTGGCTTTTGGCATTTGTGATCACTATTTTTTCCGCCGTTTACCAGCGCACTACCGGACCGACCTATCCCATTGACGGCACAGTGGATTTCGACGGCGTCCCGGTTGAATACGAATTGCTGAGAAGCCATGGCGGCCCCGGCGACCACCCTGTTGAAATTACCGCGCCGGATACTTTGATAGCAGGCGTCGTTGTTTTCAAAAGATATAAAACAAACGACGAGTGGACGCGAATCCCCATGCGTCGCCAGGGGGAAAAGCTCGTCGCCGCTTTGCCGCACCAGCCGCCCGCGGGCAAACTGGAATACCATGTGGAATTGCGCAAAGGCGACAAGCTGCTGGTCATTCCTGACGATGAAAATGCCGTCACCCGTTTTAAAGGCGCAGTGCCCGCATGGGTTCTGATTCCGCACATTTTATTCATGTTTCTGTCCATGCTGTTTGCCGCGCGCGTCGGCCTGCAGGCGTTGCGAAAAGAGGCGCCGCTGATGCCGCTGATGTCGGCGACGATAATCTTTTTATTTATCGGCGGTTTCATTCTCGGCCCATTGGTGCAAAAATATGCTTTCGGCGCCTATTGGACGGGATTTCCCTTCGGCATGGATCTGACGGACAATAAAACGCTGATCGCCATGATCGCCTGGATTCTGGCCTGGTTCGTTGTCAAGCGCAATCCAAGGATGCGTTTGGCCGTCATCGGCGCCTTTGTTGTCATGTTTATTATTTTTATGATTCCACACAGCATGCACGGCTCGGAACTCGATTATTCAAAGATAGAGGCGGACAGCACTGTCGTTGAACAGAATTGATGAGCAAGTTTCGGCTACTCTTTGGCGGAGTCAAAAGCGGCGAGCAGGCGCGCGAAAACGACGGCAAAGACAACCGTATAAATCGCCAGCTTGATCAGGTGCGGCAGGATCGCCGCAACGCCGCGTCCGTAGGAGATGAGCTGATGAAAGCCGGACAATGCAATGCCGGAGGGCAGCAGCGAGGCGACCGTGGCCATCCACGGCGGCGAGATTTCCATGGGCCACCAGCAGCCGCTGATGGCCGCCATGGAAAGGGCCAGCAGAATGCCGATGGCGATAATTTTTTCGTCCGATTGCACAACCATGCCAAGGGTCAAGCCGATGGCGGCCACGCTGGCGGCAAACAGCAGCGCTAAAAGAAAAAACGCCGACGGCGAAGGACCATAATAGACCCCAAAAACGAAACGACCGACGAACGTTAGCAAGGTGATTTGCAGGACGCCTATGAGCGTCCCTCCGACCAGCTTGCCGGCGAACAACTGCCCGAAACCGATGGGAGCAACGTTCATTCTGCGAATAATGCCCGACCGCTTTTCGTCGATGATCATACTGCCGGCGGCGAGAAAAATGATCAACAGCGTGAACATGACAATGTTGGCCGGCACCTGCTGATTATAGCCGC
>JAJRST010000006.1 GCA_024278645.1 bacterium
AAAGTAGACAAAAACAGTCGTTTCACACGTTATATCTAACGTGTGATAAAATGTATGTAAAACTTTTTTCTAAAGCAAGCTTTTTTTTACTTTTTTGGCAACACCTCTCGGCTGCGTTTTACATTATCGCTAAATCATAAAACAGGTGGGGAATAGCGTGACCCGAACCTGGGGAAAATGATGGCCCTTGACTGGAAACGCTGAACGTCCAGCCATCGTTTAGGCGGGACTCAATCCTTACAGCTATTGTATTATCATTGTCTGACAATTGCCAGCAATTTTTCTATGAATTAACAGGCAATTATGATACATTTCATGCTACTTGCCGATCAACGAGACACAAAGACAGCAGGAGAGCCGAAATGCGAAACATCTGGAAGGTGCATGATTACAATCCTTCGGAAGGCGTTCGGAATAAAACGTTTGCACCGGATTTTGACGACCGCGACTGGCCGACGATAGAAATTCCCGGCGACGTCCATTCTTTTCTAATTGACAACAACCTCATTGACAATCCTTTTTACGACCGCAACGAAGAGGCATGCCGCTGGGTTGAAGAAAAAGAATGGTGGCATCGCAGGAAATTTATCGGCGATGAACAACGACTTGAGAGGGACGAGCGTCTTTTTCTTGTCTTTCATGGCATCGACACCTTTGCCACAATCTGGTTCAACGGCCGCGAAATTGGCCGGACAAAAAACATGTTCCGAAAATACGAGTTTGACGTAAGCGACCTTTACCTGTTCGGCGAGTCAAATACAATCGCCGTGTGCATCGATCCGCCTTTGATGCATAAAAATAACGATCTGCCGTTCGAGTCCTGGGGGCCAAACCCGGAACGGGTCAGCCTGCGCAAGGCGCAATATCAATACGGCTGGGATTGGGGCCCGCGGCTGCCGAACGTCGGCTTGTGGAGGCCGGTGGAGATAAAACGCCGATCCCGAACATTTTTGCAGGATGTGCATTTTTATACGCTGGATATTTCCGCCTACGGCAAAAAAGCCCTGATCGCCGTGGATGTGCACGTTCAGTCAATCGCATTTGCCAAGGCGACAGTCAGAATTAGATTGCAAGATAAAAAAGGGACGACCGTCGTTGAGGAACAGCGACAGTTCACTCTTGACAGGGACGCGCAACAAGAGCGTTTTTACTTGACTGTTGAGAACCCGCACTTGTGGTGGACGCACGATCTCGGCGAGCCGCATTTGTATCAACTGCACGTGCTGTTGGCGGATGCAGGGCAAAAGCTTGACGCGTTCGAGCAACGCGTCGGCATCCGCACCATCGAGCTGGATCAGTCGCCCGATTTTGACGAACCGGGCGCGCGCTTTTTTCGTTTTAAACTGAACGGCGCGCCGATTTTCGCCCGCGGCGCCAACTGGATTCCAGCCGATTCCTTTGTCGCCCGTTTGACCAGACAAAAATACCAGATGCTGCTGCGAAAAGCAGTCAGCGGAAACATGAACATGCTGCGCGTATGGGGCGGCGGCATTTATGAGCACGACCGGTTTTACGAGCTGTGCAATGAACTCGGCCTTCTCGTCTGGCAGGATTTTATGTTCGCCTGCGCCCCCTATCCCGAAGAGCCGGAGGAATTTGTCGATGAGGTGCGACAGGAGGCTGTCTATCAGGTGAATCGATTGAAAAACCACCCGTGTCTGGCATTGTGGTGCGGCAACAATGAAAACCAGTGGATTCAGGACAAATTGCATTGGCAGGAGCCAAACCACCCGCTGCCGGGCGCTCTCTATTATCACAACATTTTGCCCGAGGTCGTCGCCGAACAGGACGGCCGAACGCCCTATTGGCCGGGCAGCCCTTACGGCGGCGACGACCACAACAGCACGATGGACGGCGACCGCCACAACTGGTGGGTCTGGCACGGCGATTTGCCGCGACGATTCGGCGAAAAACCAGAGGTGGACCAAAGCCCAAAAGGCGTCGCCTATACCAACTATGCCAAAGACATGGGCCGCTTTATCAGCGAGTTCGGCATGCACGCCTCGCCGGTGCATGAAACCCTGAAACGCTGCATCCCTGCCGATCAACTCTGGTTTCACAGCCCCTCCATGGATCATCACAATAAAGACAATCCGAAAAACAAGGGCGACAACCTGATGCTGCCGGTCACCGGGCTGCCGAATAATCTGGATGAATATATCGACTATAGCATGATTGCACAGGCGGAAGGACTCAAGTTCGCCATCGAGCATTTCCGCCGCCGCACGCCGCATTGCTCCGGCGCGTTGATCTGGCAGTTCAACGATTGCTGGCCCTGTCTGAGCTGGAGTCTTGTGGATTATTACGGCTTTGAAAAGGCGGGCTATTTTTTTGCACAGCGGGCGTTTGCGCCGATTCTCGCCTCGCTCAAGCCGCTGGACGACGGCGGCGTTGAAGTGTGGTTGACCAACGACACGCTGGCGCCGGTTTCGGATACGATAATTGTCAGGCACACTGCATTTGACGGCAAAGTGGAATGGCAGAAAAAGGCGCCGATCATCGCTCCCGCCAACGCCGGCGTCGCTGTCTGTACGTTGCCAAAAGAGGAGCTTGTCGCGGATGCTTGGCATTATCTGACGATTTCATCACTCGGAAAACTGTTTCCGAAAAACCGTCACTTTTTCGTTATGATCAAGGATTTGAAAAGAGAACAGCCCTCCCTTAATATTGAGCGTCACATTGTTGACGATCGCACAATTCGCTGCACCATTGCCACTCGGCATTACGCCTATTTCGTTCACTTTGACATTGCACAGGAATCCCTGAAATTATCGGACAATTACTTTGATCTGGAGCCAGGGGAAATCAAAACCGTGACCATTGAACACGATGGCACGTTTGATCCGGCAGATTTTCAAATAAAAGCCTTATAAGCTGAAAAAAGGTCTTGACATCATGGAAATAATTTGCTATAGTAATCGAAACGTTTCGACATTATTTTATTATTGTTCGTGTCTACTCCCAAAATTCAATCACTTAAACAGGGAAAACGTTTCGATGAACGCAACGATTAAAGATGTGGCGAAAAAGGCCGGGGTTGCCATTTCCACTGTTTCACTGGTCGTCAACCACAAAGGGCACGTGGCCAAAGAGACGGAATTAAAAGTACTCAGGGCCATCAAAGAACTAAACTACCACCCGCAGCGATCGGCCCGGGGGCTGGTTACAAAACAAAGCGGCAATTTTGGATTCATCCTCAACGGCAACCATTTCTCCCAAGCCGAACCTTTTTATACCAAAATATTTTTGGGCACGGAAATTCAAGCCCGCTCTTTCGATTATTACATTTTGCTGACAACCATAACTCAGAATGTCACTCCAAAAAATATTCCTAGATTCTTGCTCGAAAGAAACGTCGATGGCGTTATCCTGGCCGGTTCTGTCCCTCATAAAATTGTCGACTATCTTCACAAGAATCAATTGCCGTTCATTCTGATCGACTATTACTTCCCCGAGCGTCACGACTCGACCATTTTAACCGACAATGCCATGGGGATCAGATTGGTCATCGACCATTTGTTGGAACTGGGGCATCGCGACCTTGCCTTTATCGGCGGCGACATGGGACACCCCAGCATGCAGAAACGATGCAGTACATTCAAGTCGTACCTTCAACAAAAAGGAGCTCCCATCGAGGACGCAAAAATAGATTGTATCGAGGAGCACAGCGGAACGGAATCAGGCTTTGCAGCAACGACCAGGCTGCTTGAAAAAAATATATCCATTTCAGCCATCGTCGCGGCAAACGATGCCATGGCCGTCGGCGCATTGCGCGCATGTCGTGACAGAAAAATACGCATTCCGGAGGAGATCGCCATTACAGGGTTTGACGATGTCGAGTCGTCCATAACAGCCCGACCGACCCTGACAACCGTGCATGTGCCGAAAGAAGAAATGGGTGCGGCAGCGGTTCGACATCTGGTAGATGTGATCAATGGCCGGCAATCCGAAGGCGTGAGAATTATCATGCCGGTAAAGCTTGTCGCCAGAGAATCAACGCTGGGCGCCATTCCGCCCGGATGATGATGGCAGACGTCAATAGCGGATTTAAAAAAGGCTCTTCCGGGTAATTCGGACTCTTAATGCAGAAGCGCGGATATCGCAGAGGAAAGAGAGAGAGAAAGCAACGATGCATGAAAATGAAATATCAAAAAAATATAATCGGAGCTGCCATAGAGGTGCATCGAATTCCTGGGCCTGGAATGCCTGAATTTGTTTATCGACAAGCTGAAAGTCTGAACAGAAAGGAGGTGAGGTCACGCTGAGGAGCCGAATTTCGTAATTCGCTTTGAAATTCGGAACGAGCCTTGTTTTCGAAGGAGGATTATCAACCTTATCAAGAGGAAATCGTTATGAAAAAGAACTACTATTTTGTCTTTGCGCTGTTTCTTGGTCTGCTGATTGGCACGGCTTTCCAGGCGACGGCACAGGTCGGCACAGTGCCAAACGGCGGCTTTGAAAACGCCGAAACGCCGGCCTACTGGCATACGGAAGACGCCGCAGACGCTGATGTTGTATGGGCGACAGATCAGGTCCGCTCACCTGAACGATCATTAAAGATTTCGGAAACCGATGGCGCCGACGCCCCGGCCTGGGTTTCGCAAAACATGGCCACATTAAACTGGAACCCTACTACCGGCGTACCGGCCAACATTGAAATTGAGGTCGGCGGCTGGATAAAGACGGAAAATGTCAACACCAATCCGGCGGGTGCAGATGACCGGATTCAACTCGTTTTCAGTTTTTACGATGCGGCAGGCGCCCTGATTTTCGACCAGCCCATCGTGTTAACCGCTCCCCAGGATCAGGCCTCCTCGGACTGGACCGAAATCAAGAATGACGCTCCCATCGTCCTGCCAACGGATGCAGATTCCATGATCATCACATTTCAGTTCGGCGCCAATGCCACGGGCACGGCCTGGCTGGACGACATTTTCATGCGCACCGCTCCCGGCGCCGAAGGCTGGATCGGCGATCTCTACAATGCTAACTTTGGCGTTCCCGATGGCTGGTTCTTCTGGAAAGATAAAATGAGCCTCGGCGAAAAAGATTATGGCGTGGTGTCCATCACCGACAAATACGCACACAAAGGCGCCTATTCGCTGCGCATTTCCGACACCGCAGACAATCCCGCCGAAGTCGTCGCTATTTCCGACAGAAACCCGATCGAGCCGGGAAAATCCTACGGCCTCTCCGCCTGGCTGAAACTGGAAGGCGCGACAGTCAATCCGGAACGGGATGTTGAACAATCTGTATTTTTCACCATTACCTACCACAACGACAATGAAGGCTGGGCCGAAATCGGCGGCGAAGACTTTTTTGTCGTCGACCAGTCAGCGGCCGACTCTGACTGGCGTTTGTACGAGTTTACCTTTACGCCGCCGGACGGCGCCACACGACTCTCTGTTCGCGCCCGCTTGCAGCATCAGGCAACCGGCGACACCTACTGGGATGACATCCGGATCTACCCGGTTGAGATTGCGAGAAAGAATTTCTCGTTTGACGAGTCGCAGAATCCGGCGTATTGGTCTGCACGCAACACCGAAGGCGCCGTGGTCGAGTGGGCCTCCGACCAGTATCGCTCCGAGGACCGCTCGCTCAAAATCAGCGATGCCGACGGCGACGACGATCCCTACTGGATCAGCACCAATATGGCCAAACTGAACTGGAATCCCACCACCGGCGTGCCGGCCAACATCGAGATCGAAGTCGGCGGCTGGGTCAAGACCGAAGGTCTAAACACCAACCCGGCGGACGCCGACAGCAAAGTGCAGCTTTCCTACTCTTTTTATGACGCCACCGGCGCCATGATTTTCGGCGAGCCGGTTGTTCTGGACGTGCCGCAGAGTTCCGCATCGACAGACTGGGTGGAACTGAAAAATGCAACGCCCATCGTACTGCCGACGGACGCCGATTCAATGATCATCATGTTCAGATTCGGCCCCAACGCCACCGGCACAGTCTGGCTGGATGACATTTTCATGCGCACCGCTCCCGGCGCCGAAGGCTGGATCGGCGATCTCTACAACGCCAATTTCGGCGTGCCCGACGGCTGGTTCTTCTGGAAAGATAAAATGAGTCTCGGCGAACAGGATTTCGGCGTTGTCAGCGTCACCGACAAATACGCGCACAGCGGCAAGTTCTCCCTGAGAGTCGCCGACACGGCCGACAACCCGGCCGAAGTTGTCGCCATCTCCGACCGCAACCCGGTGATGCCGAACACCGAATACCTGGTCAGCGCCTGGGTCAAGCTGGAAGGCGTGAACACCAATCCGGAAAATGATGTCGAAAAAGCGGTGTTCTTTACCGTGACCTATCATTCGGATGATGCCGGCTGGGCTGAAAATCGTGGCCAGGACTTTTTTGTCGTCAATCAATCGGAAACGGATCGCGACTGGGCGCTCTATTCCTTCCGCATCAAAACAGAGGCAAACGACACCAGGCTGTCCATTCGCGCCAGAATGCAGCATCAGGCGACCGGCAGCGTTTACTGGGACGATTTCCAGGTTGTGCCTATTGCGCAAACCATGGCCGGCAACGGCTTTGAGAATGCCGAAATGCCCGCCTACTGGACCAAGGGCAACGAAGGCGACGCCAGCATCGAGTGGACGGACCAGGTTTTTCGCTCGCCGCAACGCTCGCTGATGATCACGGAAACGGACGGCGCCGACGAACCCATGTGGATGACAAAAGTCAACATGGCAAAACTGAACTGGAACCCGACAACCGGCATTCCGGAAAACATTGAAATTGAGGTCGGCGGTTGGGTGAAAACGGAAAATGTCAACACCAATCCGGCGACGGCGGCGGACGAAATCCATCTGATTTACACGTTCTATGACAATACCGGCGCCGTCATTTTTAATCAGCCGGTGGTTCTGCCCTTCCCGCAGGATCAGGCGTCAACGGACTGGACCGAAATCAAGAATGCCACGCCCATCGTGCTGCCTGTGCCTGCGGATTCCATGTCCATCAAATTTCATTTCGGCGCCAACGCCACCGGCACGGCATGGGTTGACGACATTTTCATGCGCACCGCTCCCGGCGCCGAAGGCTGGATCGGCGATCTCTACAACGCCAATTTCGGCGTACCCGACGGCTGGTTCTTCTGGAAAGACAAAATGAGCCTCGGCGAGCAGGATTTCGGCGTTGTCAGCATCACCAAGGACGCCGCTCACTCCGGCGATTATTCCCTGCTGGTTTCCGATGACGACGCCAATCCCGCGGAAGTCGTCGCCATCAGCGACCGCAACCCGATTGAAGGCAACAAGCTCTACACGGTTGAGGCGTGGGTCAAGACCGAAGACGTCGTCCTTAATCCCGAGAATGATGTCGAGAAATCAATTTTCTTCACCGTGACCTATCACACGGATGCAGAAGGGTGGGCGGAAATCGGCGGCCAGGACCTTTTCGTCGTCGATCAAACCGTTGCCAGCAAGGATTGGACGCTGTACATCTTTACGCTGACCACGCCGGCCGACGCCAAACGCATGTCCATCCGGGCGCGCCTGCAGCATCAGGCCACCGGCAAGGTGTACTGGGATGATTTCGCCGTTGTTGAAGGCAATGTCACAAAGGTGGACGGGCAGGAAATAAAAGCGCCCATCCATTACGAACTGTCCCAGAATTATCCGAACCCCTTCAACCCGTCAACGACCATTCGTTTCTCGCTGTCAAACAGCGAAAACGTGCAGCTGGTCGTGTACAACCTGCTGGGTGAAAAGGTGCGCACCCTAGTCGACGGCAAAGTCAGCGCCGGCTCGCACACGGTTGTCTGGGAAGGCACTAATGATTCTGGTCTTGCCATGCCAAGCGGACATTATTTCTATGTTCTGTCCACGGCAAAAGCACAGTTAACACGACGCATGACATTGGTTAAATAACAAATTTCGGGAGCCGGCGCACTGCCGGCTCCTGATATTATTCAGCAGATTGTCACTATCTGGAAGTTGCCATGAAGAATCGAGTTCTTTTCATATTTCTGACTTTGTCAGTCAGCGCCTTGCTCCACGCCGGCACGACCGGAAAAATTGTAGGGCAAGTCGTCGACGCCGAAACAAAGGAGCCGCTGCCCGGTGCAAATATCCTTGTCGAGGGCACGACCCTTGGCGCCGCCGCCGATGCGAACGGTGACTTTTTCATCATCCGGCTGCCGCCCGGCGAATTCACGGTCAGCGCTTCGATGATCGGCTATCAGACTTTTAAATACCGGGATGTCAGAGTGTCCATCGACAAAACGACGGCACTGCATTTTGAGTTGACCCAGACCACTCTCGACATCGGCGAATCTGTGACAGTGGTCGCAACGCGCCCCCTGGTTGAACGGGATTTGACGTCGACCTCAATCACCATCAGTTCCGATGCCATCAGCCGCCTGCCGGTGGAAACATTGCAGGATGTGGTCAATTTGCAGGCCGGCGTTGTCAACGGCCATTTTCGCGGAGGACGCAGCGGCGAAGTGGCTTATATGATCAACGGCATTTCCATGAATGACGTCTATTCCGGCAATAACGCGCTGCAGATCGAAAACAGCGCCATTCAGGAATTGCAGATCATCAGCGGGACTTTTAACGCGGAATATGGTCAGGCCATGTCGGGCATCGTCAATGTGGTGACCAAGGAGGGCGGTTCCGAGTATCACGGAAACATCAGCACTTATGTGGGCGACTATGTCAGCAGAAACGATAAAATTTTTGAAAACATCAACGCTTTTAATCCGACCTACAATGTTGACGCCACGCTGAACGGGCCGGTTCCGCTGCTGGGAAATAAAGTATTCTTTTTTGCTTCCGGACGATATTATAACAATGAAGGATACATCTATGGCAAAAACATCTTTACGCCGTCCGATTCGTCCAACTTTCCGAGCAACGATGTCCGCGACTGGTATATTGAATCTCATGGCATCGGCTATCGTTTCAATTCGCCGCAAGAATTTTCCAGAATTGCCGACAGCCTGAAAAAAAACGCCGATTATGTTTCCATGAATCCCAACAAACGTTACACCGGCCAACTTAAACTTACCTACAAACTGAATTCGTCTAATAAAATCGACTATGAAGGCCTTTACCAATGGCGCAGATATAAGGAATATGATCACCAATTTCGATTCGATCCGAACGGCGATTACCGGCGCCGTCAAAAAAGCTGGAACCACAGCCTCAACTGGACCAACGTCCTCAGCAAAAGAACATTCTTTACGGTGAAATTATCGCGATTTTATACGGATTATAAACAGTCGGTTTATGACAACCCCTATGACGCTCGCTACAGCAACCCGATGCTGCTGGATGCCGCCAGCGGCTCTGCTTTCAAAAGCGGTGGAGAGAAAATGTGGCACTTTTATCGAAACACCACCACCTCCATCGGCCGGATTGATCTGACATCGCAAATCACCAGGCAACACCAGATTAAAATGGGCGCACAAGGGCGTTACCATCGCCTGTGGCTTCGGGCGTTTGAAATTCGCCTGAACAGGAATACCGGCTGGAAACCCTACGTGCCGGAGCAGACAAAAAATGTGCAGAATAACGACGAATATCTCTATCACCCGGCAGAGTTTTCCGCCTACATCCAGGACAAAATTGAGTTGGATTATATGGTCGTCAATGCCGGCGTGCGTTTTGACTATTTTTCATCTGACGGCAAAAAACCGGAAGACTATCTTGACCCGGCACGATCCCGTTTACTGAAAACCAAAAGCTCGTCGCAGATCAGCCCTCGATTCGGTCTCTCCTACCCCATCACGGATCGCGGCGCCATCCATGTCTCTTACGGTCACTTTTTTCAAATACCGAATTTTGAATACTTGTACACAAATCCGGATTACGAGCTTTATCCCACCAGCGATTACGGCAGCACCAATCCGCCGGAACGCCAGCCGAACACCATAGGCAACGCCGAACTCAAACCGCAGAAAACAACGATCTATGAAATCGGTTTGCAGCAGCAATTGGCCGCCGACCTCTCCCTGGATGTGACCGCCTATTTTAAGGATATTCGCAATTTATTGGGCACGGAGATTTTGCACAGCCTCACCGGAATCCGCTATGCCAGGTATATCAACCGGGATTATGGCAATGTCAGAGGGCTGACCTTTTCCCTTGAAAAGCGAATGTCAGAAGGATTCGCCGCGACAGTGGACTATACATACCAAATCGCCAAAGGGAACGCCTCGGACCCGGCTTCCGCATTTCTAGACGTCCAGGCCGGACGGGAGCCGCAAAAGGAGCTTGTGCTGCTCAATTGGGACCGCACCCACAGCCTGAATGTATCAACCACTTTGGGAAATCCGGATGATTATTCGGTGAGCCTGATCACAAAACTGGGAAGCGGCCTGCCCTATACGCCCACCGAGCAAAACGTGAGGACGGCCGTCGAAAACAGCGAACGCAAGCCCCCGTTTTTCAACATTGATATTCATGCCTATAAAAATCTAAAGGTAAACGATTTTCATTTCACGCTCTTTGTCCGCGTCTTTAATCTGTTGGATCGCAAGAATGAAAATGACGTTTATTCGGACACCGGACGGGCGAACTATTCAATTAGCGCAACGAGGACCGGAACAATTTTCGGCATCAACAGCCTGGAAGAGTATATCAGACGGCCGGACTTTTATTCGCCTCCCCGGCAAATCATTATGGGCTTGTCATTTCAATTTTAAGCTGATTTTTGCATGAGGAAAAAAATGCACCCGAAAACAGTATTTGTTTTTATTCTTTTATTCTGCGCGACCCTGTCGTTTGGCCAGAGGACGCCCGATCCCAATGTCGGACAATTGCAAAACACACGCTGGGGCCTGATGGATGGCAACCTCGTACGTACGGTTTTTGCCAACCACGGAGAAATCGCCAATTGGAATGAAAAGGCCTGGCCTTCCGGCGAATGGCCCAAAGGCTCCGGCCACACTTATGTCGACGGCGTCGCCCTTGTGGTCGCCGCTCCGCTTGTTGATGCCCGGGGAAATCGGCATCATTCCGTGGTTACCCGCTATCGGGAAGATATGGATGTGTCGCCGGACGGCATCCCCTGGGGATTTGCTCCCCTGCCCGGCTATTTCAACCCGGACCCAAAAGTCAACACCAGCAATTCGCCGGCGGTCAGCAATGATCCCAACACCTGGCCGGCATTCTGGCCGGACAAAGACATGGACTGGGCCGGCCAATGGAACGGCTTTTTCGGCAAAGGCAAAACAAACGCCGATCTGGAATCATACGTGGTTTTTGACGACGACCCCGACGAAGAATTTCTCTACTATCCCGATCCGTCGGACTCGTCTCGCCGAGGATTGGGCCTGGAGGTGGCGTCACGCCTGTTTCAGTGGAACCAGGTGCTGGCCCAGGATGTCATTTTCGCCATCTATTTTATCACCAATGAAGGTCGAGCCAATTACGACAGCACCTATTTCGCCTTTCACATCGACTGGGGCATCGGCGGCCACGACGACTCGGCTGACGACGGCGGCAACTATGACCTGGACCTGGACATAGCCTGGGCCTTTGATGGCAACGGCTACGGCAGCCCCTACAACTGGTCGCCCGTCGGCGTGGCCGGATTCGCTTTCCTTGAAAGCCCCGGCATTTTCAGAGACGGCCGCGATAACGACCATGACGGATTGATTGATGAAAAACGTGACAGCGGCCCCGGCGTCTTTCTCGACTCTTATCCTTATGGCATCGATGATGTCAATCGTTTCGCGGAAGCTTATCCCAACCATGAAATACGACCGCATTGGTCGGGCGATGAAAACATCAACTGGGACGCCTATCTGGACCTGAATGAAAACGGCCGCTATGACGTTGGCGAGCCGCTGCGTGACGATGTCGGCGCCGACGGTCTGGGGCCGAATGACGAAAACTACCCCGGCCCTGATGTTGGCGAGGGCGACGGCATGCCCACAGCCGGCGAACCGGATTTCGATTTCACCGACAAAGACGAATCGGATCAGATCGGCTTGACCGGATTTAACGTTTTTACGCTGCATGAATATAAAATGGAGAATGATGAAGCCTACTGGAACGGGCTGCGTTCCGCTCCGCCGCCTCGTGACAAGCTGGTGCAGAACACCAACCTGGGTATGTTCTTCAGTTCCGGCCCCTTTGCCCTCAAGGCCGGCGAAACGCAATTTTATTCCATGGCCCTGCTTTTCGGCGAGGATCAAAAGCAACTGGCGCGCACCAAAAAAACGATTCAGCAGATTTACAACGCCAACTATCGCTTTGCCAAACCGCCGGACAAGTCGCGTTTGACCGCTGTCGCCGGAGATAAAAAAGTTGTTTTGTATTGGGACTCGCGTGCGGAGCGATCATGGGATCCGTTTTTGCAGGAATATGATTTTGAAGGCTATCGCATCTATCGCACAACAGACCCCGAGTTTCTCGAAGCGCAAACAATTACCAATGCCTATGGCAAAAAGATTTATCGCCAGCCCATCGCCCAGTTCGATCTGAAAAACGGCATATCCGGATTGCATCCGGTGGATGTGGACGGCATCAAGTTCAACCTTGGCGAAGACACCGGCCTGCGCCACTATTACATCGACACAGATGTGAAAAACGGCCAAACCTATTATTACGCTCTTGTGCCCTATGACCGCGGCCTGGTGGAGAAGACCGCTACGGGTGAAATCGCCGGCCTGTCGCCGAGCGAGTCGCCCAGCGTCATCAAAGTGAGCGCCGCCGGCGTGGTGGAATACATGGACATCAACACCGCCGTGGTCACGCCGCAGGCGCCGGCTGCCGGGTACGACCCGCCGTTCCTGAAAGACGGCGTGCAGCAGAACGGCCCGGCGACCGGAGAAATCATCGTCGACCTTTTGGACCCCACCATGCTGAAAGATGGCAATGAATATGAAATCGAGTTTAGCGACAGTTCGCTGTTCGCCCAGGCAGCCAATCCGGCGTTCAAGCTGACCAATCTCACAACCGGCGAACTGCTTTTTGAAAACGTCGTTCTCAGTGATGGAAAGGCGATTTCGCCGGTGGTCGAAGGCCTGGCCGTCAATGTGCAAAACGACACCAGCGTAAAAATCATCGAAACCGAAAGCGGCTGGGTGAAAAGCAACGGCGACGTTCTCTTTCGTGTCGGCGTGGACAGCAGCCTGCTGGGGCGGCACATCAACTACCCGGCGGATTTTGAGATCACTTTTTACGATCATATTGTCGATACGTCACAAGCGCTTCTCTTTGGCCAAAAAGCCATTCCGGTCAATTTCAATATTGACAATCTGACCGAAAACCGCACCATGGAGTTCCTGGTCGCCGACAAAGACCGCAACGGCGAATTTTCCGCCGGAGACCACATCACTCTCGTCATCGGCGCCAGGCTGGGCGAACCGCTTGCCGAGCCAAGATCAAAATTCAACCCCTCCTGGGCGATTTATTTCCTGCCCGGCCTCGAGAACGAAAGCGTGCCGCAGCCGGGCGACGTCTACCGCTTCCGAACTACCAAACCGTTCCGCAACGGCGAGACAGCCCGATTTACAGTCAGGGGCGCACATGTGGATGCACAGCGGGCAGGCAACAGCCTGGCCAACATCACCGTCGTGCCCAACCCCTACCGGGCCGCCGCCTCATGGGAGAGCCGCAGCCCGTTTCAGTTTGGCCGCGGCGAACGGCGCATCTATTTCAACAATCTGCCGCAAAAATGCACGATTCGAATTTATACAGTTCGCGGCTATCTGATCGACGCAATTGAACATGACGCCGTCGCTTCAAACGGCTCGGAGGCGTGGAATCTGTTGAGCAAGGACGGCATGAATATCGCTTACGGCGTTTATATTTTCCATGTCGATGCACCGGGCGTCGGAACGCATATTGGCAAGTTTGCCGTGATTAAATAGCACAAATCTTCTTTGTTTATCAAAGCATGGATTATAAGATGAGAAAAGCACTCTTTCTTTTTTATACTTTAATTATCGCCTGCACCTTAGGACAGGCGCAGGTTTAGGACGTATCCAAAGTCGGCATAACCGCCGCTCCGTTTCTGGAAATCGACGTCGGTGCACGCGCCATCGGCATGGGCGGCGCCTTTGTCGCCACGGCGGATGACGCCAGCGCTTTGTACTGGAATCCGGCCGGCATCGCCCGCTCGTCGCGGATGCAGTTTCTGTTTATGAACACAAACTGGATCGCCGATATAAAATTTAATTATGCCGGCGTCACCTTTCCGGTGGGCGCTTTGGGCAGCATGGGCGTTTTTTTAACGACGTTGAATTATGGCGACATGGCGGTGCGCACGGTTGACCAGCCGGACGGCACCGGCGAAATTTTCAGCGCCGCGGACCTCGCGCTCGGCATCAGTTATTCCCGCGCTTTGACTGATCGCTTTAGCATCGGTTTTAATGCAAAATACATCCACCAGAGTATCTGGCATGAATCCGCCAACGGCATGGCAGTTGACCTGGGGACGCTCTTTGTCACCGGCCTGAACGGCCTGCGCATCGGCGCCTCGCTGCTGAATTTTGGATCGGACATGCGCATGGAGGGCAAGGATGTGCTTGTTTTTCACGACATTGATCCATACATTCTCGGCAATAACGACCGCGTTCCGGCCAACCTGCAAACCGAAAAATGGCCGCTGCCGCTCATCTTTCAGTTCGGCCTGGCTATGGATGTCGTCAAAAGTGGCGCGAACCTGTTGACCATCGCCGTCGATGCGGTGCATCCCTATGACAACACCGAATCGCTGAACATCGGCGCCGAATATTCGTTCCGCAACATGTTCTCGCTGCGCGCCGGATTCCGGGATTTGTTCCTGCGCGACGGCGAACAAGGCCCCACCTTTGGAATCGGTTTCAACAATACATTCCTCGGCAATCTCAGCATTCGCATCGATTATGCTTACGCCGATTTTGGCCGGCTGGAAAATGCACAACATTTGTCCCTAGCATTATCCCTGTAGATGCTGCAAAAAGCGGGACGCGCCCTTTTTCTAACAGATTGAGACAAACATGGCAAGCGTCGACCTTGAAAAAATCTCGAAAATATTTGATAAAAATGTAAAGGCCGTGGACAATGTGTCCATGAATGTGAAGGATCACGAATTTGTCGTCCTGGTCGGGCCGTCCGGCTGCGGCAAGTCGACGACGCTGCGGATGATCGCCGGGCTGGAATCCGTCACCTCCGGGCGTATCCGCATCGGCGGCCGCGATGTGACCGATGTCGCCCCCAAAGATCGTGATATTGCCATGGTGTTTCAGAATTACGCCCTTTATCCGCACATGAGCGTGTACCAGAACCTGGCGTTCAGCCTGCAGTTGCGCAAATTCTCCAAAAAGGAGATGGAGGAACGGGTGCAGGAAGCCGCCCGCATTCTGGATATCACCGAACTGCTGGATCGCAAACCGAAAGCCTTGTCCGGCGGCCAGCGGCAGCGAGTCGCCGTTGGCCGGGCGATTGTGCGCAAACCCGCGGTTTTTCTGTTTGACGAACCGCTCTCCAATCTGGACGCCAAACTGAGGGTGCAGATGAGAGCGGAAATTTCCAAACTGCACACGCAACTGGATGCGACCATGATTTATGTCACCCATGATCAGGTGGAAGCGATGACCATGGGCGACCGCATTGTGGTGATGAACGAGGGTCGAATACAACAGGTTGATACGCCGCTGCACATTTATAACAAGCCGGCCAATTTGTTCGTTGCCGGCTTTATCGGCAGTCCGGCAATGAATTTTATCAATGGGAGCATTTCCCGTTCGGATGGCCTGCTGTTTCAAAGCGACGGATTTTCGTTTCCAATTGCAAACGACAGAATCAAAGCCCTCGAAGCCTGGGTGGGTAAGAAAGTGGTTTTGGGCGTCAGGCCGGAGGATATCCGTCCGGCAGTGGAAACGGACACGGCCAGTTTTAAAGCCAACGTCCAGATTATCGAACCGATGGGCAATGAACTTATAGTCTACCTCGAGCAGGGGCGGCACAATCTGGTCGCCCGTTTTTCACCGGACACTCTGGTCGCCTTGCATGACAAGATGCCGATTGTCTTCGATGCTGAAAAAAGGCACTTTTTTGATGCGGAGACGCAAGAACGAATAGAGACCCAATAAAGCGTAACTATTCAGGCATTGCGAAAAAAAAGCAAAACGATTATGGGCAAAACTATTACAACATCTATCCTTTCGCTGTTATTTTTATTGTTGCTTCAAATAAGCAATGAAAAGATTTATTAGCGTTTGTTCATTTTTTTTTAAATTAATTGTTTTGCCCCAAATAGTCTTGCCTTATTATTTGAACTGAATAGTCACAACATATTTTATAATTTAGCGTCATTGAAACTTTGTGGCATGCATGAGCAGATTCTTTATGATCACATTTACTAAAAAACGCTCAACAATTATTTTTTTCCTCCTTTTGTCCCCGCTTTTGTTTTTCGGCTGCTCAAAAAGAGAGCAGCCCCATCCGGACAACGGCCTGGTGTATTGGCCGGCGGCGAACGTGCAGGAAATTGCCCTGGCGAAAAGCGCCGCAGAGGAATGGAACCGTTTGCACCCGGACATGCCGGTTGTGGTGCAGCCGATTCCGGAAAGCCAGTCCACCGAAGAGGTGCTTCTGGCCGCCATCGTCGGCAAAACCACGCCCGACATCTGCTCCAATATCTGGCCCGGCGTGGTCGGCCAATTTGTGCGCGCCAACGCCATTCTGCCGCTCGATGCCTTTGCCGATTTCGATTCCGTGGCCGCGGCCCGTCTGCCCGATGAGCAAATCCGCACCTATCGTTACCTGGACGGGCATATCTACCAAATGCCGTGGAAAACCAATCCGATCATGCTGGAATATAACGTCAAAATGTTGCGGTAAGCCGGATTCGATCGGCCGCCGGCCACCTATTCCGAGTATTTTGCTATGGCGAAAAAGATCACCCGAGACCTGGACGGCGACGGCGACAATGACCAGTGGATGATGTATGTGGATATCAA
>JAJRST010000084.1 GCA_024278645.1 bacterium
ACAATTCTTTCGAATAGACGTTACACCGAAAGGCGGTTTTGCTCGCAGCAGAGCGTATGTTTTCACGTCGGGTCGAAAGAAGAGCCATAAACTTTTCCACATTAATTTCGATGGCTAAAATTCCATTTCCGGCTGAACCAAGACAAAAACCATTAACATCTTTTCTCTTCTGAGCATTTTGACAATCCCCTCTCATTGGCGTTAATTCACTTTGCGTTGAACAAATGGTAAGATAAATCGATTAAAAATCTTTTGGCACATAAACTTTGCAGTAGGCGAGCTAGCGATTTTAATTGCAAGGAACGGTCCGATACGATAATAAACAGCGACGATAAATCGACCACCTATATTTTGTAAAAGCACATGATCCCGGAACTTCCGTAGAATCTCGACCTGTTGACATCGAGTGCTCCCATACACAACAGTTGCAACGAAACATGATGAGTTCGATTGTTCACCTGTCAACGAAGCGTTTTCGGGGGGCGCCGGATTTGAGGCTCTACCAGACACCTTGATACTTGACGGCCACGAACCATATAGTCTTTTCCACACATCAGCAGCAACCGGAGCCACAGATTCCATCCGGGCCGAACCGACTCCCGGAGGGCTTCCATTTTTGGCCTCTGCATAGTTCTTGGCTTGCACTTTGTCAAAAGCAAAACCATTGCTGCATTCCTCACAAATAAGCCAACCAGTTGACTGTGCTGCCAAATTTTGAATAGATGACGCAAGCCCATCACCATTTGGATTCATCAGGTGCATATAGGCGCCTATTCCTGTAAAAAGATTTTCCCAATACTTTTCTGATGTCAATACTTGTTCAGTGGTAAGAACGTAGCCTTCCATCCAGTTCGTTTCCCTGTTGCAGATATCACATACTGGCATGTCGTGATCCTTTCCAGGCTTTGCAAACTATATAATCTTGAAAATTATGGCACAATGACAACCGTAAACGTACACCACCACTCACGGTCAGAGACAATAGACGGTTCATGTCCAATACCGTGCATGCGCTATGTTTTTAGAAAAATATCATGCGCGTTTTTCTTGATCGAATCAAAAGTCTCGACAACCCTTGGATCATCATCCTCAAAGGCTGTGAAGCTCATAAGTAGGGCAAATGCCTTAATTCTGTCATATCGATTAGTTGATTTTGATAGTAATATACTTTTCTCAATGACCGCTTCTTTAACCTCCGGATCAACCATAGCTTGCATACTAAGCAAAGCACAAAAATTGTCTAATGCTTCTTGTTTGCCAGGTTCATTTATCCATTGCAAATTTAAATCATCAAGAATATCGAAAAATTCTTGAGCTTGCCGGTTTGTCTTTTTCCTCTTCTTTCTAAATAGTGACATATAAAAATTCCTCTTTTCTACTTGTTGTCCCATTCTATGCCCCTCAACTCGCTGACCCCAAATCATTCCCTAGGCTCTATATTCTACACCAATCCATTTTCCCCGGCAAAGTACCCAGTATGCGCCGCATTTAATGCGCATAAATTTTTTAAATATTTTGGACATGATAATTTGCCGTTTGGGGAGAATATGGAGTGGTTCCGTTTTTCACTCAGTTCCATGTTGTTTAGAACGATGGCAACGGCAATCAAAATCGACCTCCCACGCTCATCTCTGCTCTCATTGCAAACAAAACCATTTTTTAACGCGGATCAACTGAATGAGCCATCATGGCAAGCAACAACTCTAAAACTCTTTCAATCGCTCACCGCGTTTATCTTGATCAATCAACATTGGTGCTCAGGTCCTCAGTAACTATATCGTACGAAAACCCATTTTCTTGCAAAAAATAAATTAAAAAATTGGATTTCGCTATATATTCAATATAGGCCTCTATCATCTCTCAAGGTCGTCAAGAATACATTGAATCAAGTATGACAATTTCAAAAAGTATACCACAAGGGAGAAATAAAGAAATGAATAGAAGAAGGATGTATTTTATTAAATCTTGTTTCTTATAACGTTACAGTCTAATAGTCGCATAAATCTAAAGATTGACAACCCCAAAGGGCGCCACACAAAACCACTGTCGTCAGATCGACCCCATCCCGATCCGCTTTTGACCCACCATCATGACATGCCCAGGTTTCCCATTTTTCGGTACAAATTTTTTCTCTCCACGCCAAGCATCTCGGCGGCGCGGGAGATGTTGCCGTCGGCCAACGCTTTGGCTTGTTGGATATAATCTCGCTCAAAGTTCTCTGTCGCTTCCCGGAGCGGAAGAAAAACATTTTTATCGTACATGACAGGAGATAGTTGCGCTTTGATGAGAGGCAGGTCAATGAGCCCGTCATCCGCAAATAATAACGCGCGCCCGCAGAAATTGATCAGTTCGCGCACATTGCCGGGCCACTCGTACCGGACGAGAAAATTTCGCGCGGCGGGCGACAGGGCGGCGCGGAAAAGCCCTTGTTTCTCGGCGGTCGCGTCGAGGAAATAATCCAAAAGCAAAGGGATGTCCTCGGGCCGTTCGCGCAGCGGCGGCACGATAATTTCAACTCCGGCCAAGCGGTAGTAAAGGTCCTGACGAAACTCGCCGTCGTCCACCAACTGCTGTAAATTTTTATTGGTCGCGGCGACGATGCGAACATCGACCTGCCGGGTTTCCAGAGAGCCGATTTGCTGCACTTCACCGCTGTCCAGAAAACGCAACAGGGCGGCCTGCGTGTCCGCTCTCAGGTCGCCAATTTCATCCAAAAATAAAGTGCCTTTATGCGCCGCCGCCAATCGACCGATTCGAGGCGTGTAGGCGCCGGTGAACGCCCCTTTGGTATGGCCGAACAGCTCGGCTTCCTGTAAACTTTGCGGAACAGCCGCGCAATTGATGCAGATCATTTTACCGCCGCAACGACGACTTTTATTATGAACAGCCCTGGCGACCAGTTCTTTGCCGACGCCGCTTTCACCCAAAACAAGCACCGATGTATCGGACGGGGCGACGCGGTCTATCAGTCCCCAAACCTCATGAATTTGCGGCGACCGGCCGATCATTTTATAGTTTTCCCGCAGGTGCGCCTGCAGGCCTTTGATTTCTTTTCGGCTTTCTTCCCAGTACAAGGCGTTGCGCAACGTCGTCAACAAACGCTCGCTCGTAAAAGGCTTTTCAATATAATCATAAACGCCGCTCTTTACCGCCGTTACGGCGTCTTCCATGCTCGAATGCTCGGTCATTAATATGACCGGAATGTCCGGACTGTCGGCCATCATTTCTTTGCTCATATCAATTCCGTTGCCATCCGTTAGAAATATATCCAGCAAAATGGCGTCGACGGTATACTGTTCAAAATATTTAGTTCCCTGCGTGGCGTCCAGAGCTTGCAACACATCGTAATTCTCCTGTTGCAGTGTTTTGGCCAATCTTTTTAAAAGATAGGTATCATCATCAATGACGAGAATAGTAGATTTCATAAGAAAACCCCCTTGGTCAATATGGTTTCATGACAACTCTTTTCAAGATTTCAGCTTTGCAGTAAGTATACCAAAAGCAAGCAAAATAGAAATCCCAAAACTCAAACACCAAATAACAAACAAATTCAAAAGTCCAAAGCGCTTGTTAAAATTCATTTTCAAACTTTAATCGACAATTTCATCATCCCACAACTGGCAGAAACAACAACAGGGTCGTTCCCATGCCCTCATCCGTGTCTATCTCATAGCTGCCGTTCATCATATCCATGTTCTTGCCGACGACGGACAGGCCCAACCCGCTTCCATTGGCTTTGGTGGTAAAATAGGGCTTTTTGATGTTTTCAAGATAGCGGGCAGGGATGCCGCACCCGGTGTCGTGAAAAGTGAGCAGAACAAAAGTCACGGCCTCTCCGGATTTCCGGTAGCGCTCAACTCTTTGAGTGGACACCGTGATATGGCCCTTGCCGTTCAGACTTTCCAGGGCATTGGTAAAGACATGCTGACACGCTTCATGCAGGTAGTCTTCATCGACGAGGGCGTCGGGCAAGTCCTCCTGCAAATCGAAATGCAGTTCTATACTTTTTTTGCGGGGTCGCCATTCACCTACCCACTCCACAATGAGAGAATTAATCGCTGTCGGCGCCAGGCGCGGTTTTTCGAATTTGGCAAAATGCATAAAATCATTGCACATCTGTTCAATTCTTTTAATCTGATCAAAAATATCCTGAATATTTTCAACGGCTTCTTTATCATGGGCGCGATCCGAATTTTGCAGCGTTTTCTTCACATCATCCAGATTCAGACTGACCGTTGTCAGCGGACTCTTGATGCTGTGCGCCAGGCGTTGCGCGGTCGGCGCCCACAATTTGAGATGCTTTACATACAAGTCTTCATCATTTTCTTGCAAGTAAAGTATTTTCCCTTTTGCGGACGTGAGGGGCAAATGTTCAATACGGTAGGTGTTCACTTTTTCATCTTTATTGATCTCGAGGTCGACTCGTTTTTGACGCCCGGCCAACAGTTTGGTCAATTGTTCTTCTTTAAAGCGAAAGATTTGCTGCTCCAACAGGGGGACGTCCGCATCCTGATCGTCGCCAAGATCCAACAGGCTTCGCCATGCGGCGCCGGCATTGCCGATCATCCCTCTTCCGGATACAATGATAATTTGATTTTTGATTTTCGGCGAATTGATGACGTGCTCGACAAGGTCACGATACTTTTTTCTTTGTAAAAAAACGAAGAACAGAGCGCCACAACACAGAATAACAGCGCCGATGATAAATATGGCGCTGATTTTTTTCGATACTTGCGGTATGGCAAATCGACTTCGATGGAGTTCAAGGATATTATAAAAATATTTTTCGCCATCACTATAACCAATGAGCAATCTGTTGCCCTGTTCGGTCCGCAGGATGTCCACAGTGTACAGAATCTTTGAAAAAACATTCAACTCGGACAATACAGTCAGCTGTCGAGACAGAACCAAAAGCTTGTCCCGAATTGACACAATAATTTCGACTGCCCCGTCTCCATCAAGGTCAGCAACCTTTCTTACGCATACAGGCGAACCAAAATTTTGAGAAGAAGCAATTTCAACAAGAGTATTATCATAAATCTTGACAAACCCGGCATTCGTTCCGATGACCGCCTCGTCAATGTCGTCGCCGTCAACATCGCAACAGAATTCAGGGGAAAAATTATTGGGAACGCTTGTCAGGTAACCGACATGCGCCTCATCAACAATCCTGCCGGTTTGGGGATCGAGCAGCCATAAAGCGCCCTGTTGTACACTTTCATTTTTGTCGCCCCGCATCCGGTGGACAAAAAGCACATCTTTATCCATCTGCTTCATTATATCTATATTGCAGCCGGTAAAAAAGGGTCCGGTGAGAAACGACCACTTTAAAGTTCCATCGGGCTCAAAGCAGAGAACATAGGTTGAGTCATCCGAGATGTTGTTGGCGCTCAAGCCGTTATCCGGCGAGTAGGTGCCAATGATAATTTCATCGGCATTGTCATTATCAATATCCCGGATGATGCACTGAGTCACAACCTGCCCCATTAAATATTCCCATGCCAAATCAAACGAAGGCAGGTAATATGCCGCCAGTCCCCGTTCGCCGTTTTTCGGCCCCCAGCCGCTATAGAGTTGAAACAAGGCGAGATTCCGTCATTGTGCATCATGAAATGTCGCAACATAGGCCATAAACCGATCTTGAAAATGCCCAACATTGGCTTGGGGTTGACGGTAATATGTTCGCACATTTTTGTTGATTATATGCCTTTCATTCTTGATAAAATTTATGCTGACGGTCGCCGCGCATACAATTGAATCTTGAAATGTCGTCGAACTATAAATATAAACCGATTGGTTACCCGCTCCGGGAATGACGCCGATGTGCGACATGGAGTACGCTTGCATAAACGTACTGAAAAATATTTTCCCCCTGATATTGCTGACATTCAGTTTCCGACCTTCCTCATGCGTCACAATTTCATCAATACCATCGTTATTGATGTCCACAAGCCAGACTTTATTTCGAGGCAACCGGAAAGATTGCAATTCGCGCAGAGTATAATGGTACTCACTGGAATAAGCCATAGTCATGAAAAGCAAAATCAACGCACCAAAAGCGGGACAGCAAGTTTGCATGGCGTGTCCTTTTTTATCGAGTTCAAAGCGCGGAACAGTAATAGAGATATCGTATGATGGAAGCGTCGGATTACCAGAAATACCGTTCTGAAAAGGATGGGTTTGTATAATTAGGAAAAAAATACCTTAATTTCAAGTAATAATTCCACCATTATCA
>JAJRST010000621.1 GCA_024278645.1 bacterium
ATGGTAAATGAGCTGCCGGGAAAATATGCTCAGGCCCTTCTTCTTACCGAGTTTCAAGGACACACCCAGAAAGATTTGGCTGACAAGATCGGGCTTTCGGTTTCCGCAGCAAAATCCCGGGTGCAGCGCGCTCGTGCTATTCTAAAAGACAGCCTCATGAAATGTTGCCATTTTGAATTCGATCGCTATGGCGCCATAATCGATTACCATCCGATTACCTGTTGTTGCTGCAAACAATATTTCCAAAAAAAATGATCATAATCTTGCGTCCTTTTGATAGCGACTTCGTCTTTAGAAATAAAAAAAGTCACTATCACGTGTTGCAAGGAGCAAGATTATGGTTCATCAAATATCATTAATTCTCGATATTGTTCTTTCAAGCGTCAAAGATTTTTGGCCGTATTTGCTGATCACAATTCCGTTATCGGTTTCCATCCAGATGTTGGGGGTGTCCAGGTACATCAAAAACGCTCTCCAGGTACGACCCTATTGGGCTATTCTTTTGGCGACATTGGTCGGCGCCTTTAGTCCGTTTTGTTCTTGCGGTGTCATTCCTGTCATTATGACCTTGCTTATGAGCGGCGTCCCGTTAGCTCCTGTGATGTCGTTCTGGATTGCCTCGCCGTCAATGGATCCCGAGATATTCCTTCTCAGCGTTGCAGCTATTGGATGGAATCTTGCCCTCTGGCGCTTAATCTCCACACTTGTTATAAGTTTATCGGCCGGTCTGATCACTCAATTTATCATTCATCAAAAATGGATTGACGAAAAGAATTTTTTACAACGTTATAAAGTTCCATCTCTTCGAAATTTTTGGGATCCGCCAAAAGTGGTATTTATGCGGATGTTGAATAAGCTAAAGATGGTGAAAGAAAGCATTGCTGATTTGCTTTTAATTAAAATCAAAGCCGACGCCCAAACCGCATGTTGCACAACTTTAACTTTTGTTGATGAATGCGGGACCAGATCGGCTTTAACATCATGTGGTAAAAGTGTTGATGAGGGTGAATGCAACTCTGAATCGAGTACTTTCCCGGAACGATTATTAAGAGAGACGTGGAACGCTTCATACATGGTGTTAAAATTTATGGCGTTGGCATTTATTATGAAAGCATTGATCATACTTTATATTCCTTCGGAATGGATCGTCGGATTGGTGGGCAGGGAGAATTCATTTTCCATTTTAACGGCGACAGTGATTGGAATACCCATGTATACCGGAAACCTGGCGGCGTTGCCCATGGTTGGCGAATTATTAGCCCAGGGAATGAATCCCGCAGCGGCGCTTGCTTTTCTCATCGCAGGACCAACGACGACTCTGCCGGCCATGGCTGCCGTCTGGGGAATTACAAACAGGAGGGTTTTTGCTTTATATTTATCCTTTTCATTGTTCGGAGCATTATTTTTCGGATATGCTTACAGCATCTTTTCCAACTAATATGGCGCGCCCCGAAAAAGACCCGGTTTCGCGCAAGCGACCCGAATTCGCGACGAGAAAGAAGCGGCGGCAAACGCCACCCCGCATACCCCCCGGCGCCCGTGCAGTTTTCCCCGATATTAAAAAAGGAGCCTTTTCAAAGGCTCCTTTTTAGTATCGTTTATGTGGTTTTACGAAATCATCATACGCGTTCCGGCACCACAAACGGCTCCCGATAATCGCGCGTCAACATGGCGTTGGCCTCATGGTCATTGGGGAAGGTTTCGGAATCGGGATCGAACTCGAGCTGTCGGCCCAGGCGGTAGGAGATGTTGCCCAAGTGCGCCAGGCCGGACGACAGGTGCGCCGTCTCCACCGGGCCGGGGAGGATCGACTTGTCATGGGCGCGCACGGCCTCGATAAAGTTGGCGTAATGATCGCCGCCCTCGTTGCCTTCCTTCACCTTTTCATATTTCTCCTTGCCGACGAGCTGCCACACTTCGTACTTGCTGTAGCCAAAGACCTTGACAAAGCCCTTATCGCCGTAGAAAATATTGCCCACCTTGACGCCGTCTTCATAGTTCGTCGCCCAGGGTCGTACCTCGAACTCGATGATCTTGCCTTCATCGGGATAGTGATAGGTCGAGGACAGCAATTCCGGCGTTTCCTTCGAGTCGTCCCACAGGAACTTGCCGCCCATGGCGGTGACCCGGCTGGGCAGACCGACGTCCAGGCCCCACATACATAGATCAGTTTCGTGGATGCCCTGGTTGCCGACGTCGCCGTTGCCGAAATCCCACTGCCAGTGCCAGTTATAGTGCACCCAGTCCTCGGAAAAGGGACGATACTGCGCCGGGCCAAGCCAGAGATCGTAATCCAGGTACTCCGGCGGCGCGGAAAAGCCCTTGCGGCCAATGTCGCCTCGCCAGCGGAAAACCAGGCCGCGGGCCATGTACACGCGGCCGATGATGCCGTCGCGCATGAGTTGCACAACTTCCCGTATCGCCTTGGAGCTGCGGAGCTGCACGCCGTGCTGCACGATGCGATCGTATTTTTGCGCCGCCTCGACCATTTTGCGGCCCTCGAAAATGTTGTGCGAGCCGGGCTTTTCGACGTAGACGTCCTTTCCCGCCTGGCAGGCCCAGATGGTCGCCAATGCATGCCAGTGGTTGCATGTGGCGATGGAAATGACGTCGATATTCTTGTCGTCAAAAACGTTGCGCAGGTCCTGTTCCAGATGATACTTTTTGCTATATTTTTCACCGAATTGCTTGTTGCGCTCCCTCAGCACCTGCATATCCGGGTCGCACATGGTGACGACTTGTACGTTCTCCAGTTTTTCAAAGCCATCAACATGGCTCTTTCCCCGGCCATGCATACCCAAAACGGCGACGCGAATTTGGTCGTTGGCGCCAAACGCCTTTTTGGGGATGATGGTCGGAGCCGCCATGGCCGCGACAGTCGCGGCGCCTGCCGCGCTTTTCACAAACGTGCGACGAGAAACATCCTTATCCATCATTGAAATGTTCTCCTTTATTGGTGGGTAACTAATTGAAGAGTTGAAGAAAATCACGAGTATTATAACGGATTCACTGCTTTATTGCAAGGATTTTTCGGGGGTAAATAGATTGATTACAATATTTTACTTTATCTCGGATTGCAGGTTAACGATTTATGATCTCGGATCGTAAATCAAAAATCGTTAATCAGCAATCGTAAATCAACCTCCTCGGTAGCAGCCGGAACACAAAAGCCGGCGACCAGGAAACTAGCCATCAACCCTTTTCCCGATTTTTTTCCTGCTATCCTGCATCACCCAGGCGTAAAAACGATTTGGAAACAGCCTCGCAACTTTGGCGCACAGAGAAAGACGCAAGGGGAAATGGATTTCGCTCCTGCCCCTTTGCAGGCCGCGAATGATGATGCGGGCCGCTTTTTCGGTCGACATGATAAACGGCATCACATAATCGTTTTTATCGGTCATCGGCGTTTTCACAAAGCCGGGCGAGATGAGCGTGCATTGAATATTGTAGCGACGCACATCGATGCGCAGGCTCTCGATGAAATTCATCAGCGCCGCTTTGGACGCCGAATAGGGCGCAGCATTCGGCACGCCGCGATAACCGGCAAGACTGCCTGTCGCCGCGATGACGCCGCCGCCACGCTCGATAAATTGCGGCAGCAGGTATTTGACAAAATAGACGACGCCGAAAAAATTCACATCAACCTGATGACGAAAAGTATCGAGATCGATATTCCTGGCGTCGAACCCTTCGCCGACGCCGGCGTTGAGCAGCAGCACATCGATTTGCACCGACGAACTCGTCAACCATTCGCAAACGTCTTTTACCTGCTGCGCATCGGCGACATCGCACGAAAAAAGCAAATGCTGCTGTTCGCCCTGCGGCAGTTGCTGGACGAGCTGCTGCAACAACTCCTGCCTGCGGGCGATGAGTATCAAACGGTTTCGTCTTCGGGCGAGCTGGCGCGCCAGCTCGCTGCCGATGCCGCTGGAGGCGCCGGTGATCAGGATGGTTTTATTTTCAAGCTTCACGGGGAAACCACACGATATGCTATGTTCAGCGTCCTACTCCAGTTCCGGTTTAAAAATGACCGTGGCCAGGGGCGGCAAGTTGATATTCAGTGAAAAGGGTTGGTTGTGCCAGCCCATATCTTCGCTGTGAATGCCGCCGGCGTTGCCTTTATTGCTGCCCCAGTAAAGTTCCGAGTCGGTGTTGAGCAGCTCTTTGTAGTGGCAATGAAACGGCACGCCGACGCGATAGTTTTCACGGTAAACAGGGGTGAAATTGCACACAAAGACGAGCGTGGCCGCCGGGTCGTCCGTTTTGCGCATAAAAGAGATGACGCTGTTGTCGGCGTCCATGAAATCAATCCACTCAAAACCCGCGGGGTCGAAATCTTTTTCGTGCATGGCCGGTTCATTGCGGTACAAGTGGTTCAAATCTTTTAGCAACTGCTGCAACTTTCGGTGCGGCTCGAACTCCAGCAAATGCCAATCCAGGCTCTGGTTCTCTTTCCACTCCTGCCATTGCCCGAACTCGGAGCCCATAAAAAGCAGTTTCTTGCCCGGATGCCCGAACATAAAGCCGAACAGCGTGCGTAAGTTGGCGAACTTTTGCCAGAAATCGCCGGGCATTTTGTCGAGCAACGACCGCTTGCCGTGCACCACTTCGTCGTGGCTGAGGACCAGCATAAAGTTTTCATTAAAGGCGTACAACAAGGCAAAGGTGATCATATTATGATGGTAGCGGCGATGAATGGGATCCTTGCCAAAATAGGTGAGGAAATCGTTCATCCATCCCATGTTCCATTTCAGGTTAAAACCCAGGCCGCCGAGATAAGTGGGCTTGGAAACGCCGGGCCATGCCGTGGACTCTTCGGCAATGGACAGGGCGCCGGGGAAATAGCTGAAAATGAGTTCGTTGAATTTTTTTATAAAGTCGATCGCCTGCAGGTTTTCGCGGCCGCCGAATTCATTGGGAATCCATTCCCCTTCGTTGCGCGAATAATCGAGATACAGCATAGAGGCGACGGCGTCGACGCGAATGCCGTCGATGTGATATTTATCGAACCAGAAAAGGGCGTTGGCGATGAGAAAGTTGCGCACTTCGTTGCGGCCGAAATTAAAGATCAACGTCCCCCAATCGTTATGTTCGCCTTTGCGCGGATCGGCGTGTTCATAAAGCGCCGTGCCATCAAAACGCGCCAGGCCGTGCGCATCCTTGGGGAAATGCGCCGGCACCCAGTCGACGATGACGCCTATCCCCTTCAGGTGCATATAGTCGACAAAAAATTGAAAATCCTCGGGGGAACCGTAGCGAGAGGTCGGCGCATAATAGCCGGTGACCTGGTAGCCCCAGGAGCCGTCGAACGGATGCTCGGCCACCGGAAGCAACTCGATGTGCGTATAGCCCATCTCCTTGACGTACGCCGCCAGTTGCTCGGCAAGTTCACGGTAGGTCAGGAATCTGCCCGGATCATCGGGATCGCGACGCCAGGAGCCGAGATGCACTTCGTAGACGGAAATGGGTTTCCCCAACGGGTCGGTGGCGCGGCGGTCGTGCAGCCATGCGTCGTCATGCCATTGGTAGCGGTTGATGTCGCAGACAATGGACGCCGTGTGCGGCCGCATTTCATGATAAAAGCCGTAAGGATCGGTTTTTAAAACGATGTTGCCGGCATGATCCTTCACTTCGTACTTGTATTTTTCACCCTCGCCGATATTTGGGATGAACAGCTCCCAGACGCCGGATGAGCCGAGCACGCGCATCTGGTGCTTGCCGCCGTGCCACTGGTTGAAATCGCCGACGACGCTGACGTTGCGTGCATTCGGCGCCCACACGGCAAAATGCACGCCGTCGACGCCATCGACAGTCACCAGGTGAGCGCCCAGTTTTTCATAAATCTTGTGGTGGTCGCCCATGCCGAACAGGTAGAGGTCCTCGTCGGTCACTTGCGGCAGAAAAAAATAGGGGTCATGGACAAAGCGCTCGCGGCCGTCATGGGAAATAATGTGCAGTTGATAATTGGGCAGCTTTTTCCAGCCGGACATGACCACTTCGAAGAAATGCTCGTTAAAGACGGATTTCATTTCCGTTTCTTTTTTGGAGCGGGGAACGCGCACAAAGACTTTTGCGGCGTCCGGCAGCCAGGCTCGTACCACCCACTTGTGCGCGCGTCCGATTTTAATGCGGTGCGGGCCCAGGATTTCAAAGGGATCATGATGTAGATTTCTGGCAATGCGTTCAACGTCTTTCGCGGTTACCGTGGGCGGCGCGGGCTGATTCATCTCCTCTCCTCTGCAACATACTATTTCGAAAAAATCATGACGCCAATGGTTAGCATAAAGTCTTCAGCGTCGCTGCGATAGACCTGATCGTCAATCCTTGTCTCGACATTAAATATTCTCTGGTAGGTAAAGCCGAGATCGATCAGCGGGCCGAGGCCGATATCAAAAAGAAAGCCGCCCTGAATGCGCGCCGCCCACTTCCATTGACTTTCATTGGTCTCCATGGCCGGGTAGCCATAATAGTAATAAAGTTCTGGAAGCGTAGTCACGGCGCGATAATTAAAGATTCCGGCCAGCGGCGCCAGATAAAGTCGAATAGCGCCGGTGGGTCTGGCAATGTGCAGCCCGGTGGTCAACTGGAACGATTCGTTGCGAGTCTGAATGATAAGGCCGGCGCCGGCGCCGCTTGTGGTCGAGCGTTTTTCGCCATAGGAAAGGTAAACGAAATCAAGCCGGGGGCTGACCCAGGGATTGCCGCCCCAGTTGTAGATGATCTTGGCGCCCAAACCTTCGCCAAGCGTTTTCACATTCGCATAATCCTTGCTTCGAAAGGCGAAAGAAAGATTTGGGCCAACTTGCCAGCTCCAGTCCTGAGCCATTGCCGCCGCCGAAAGCATTAAAACAAAGCAGAGTGCTGCAAGTTTTTTCATTGGGAACTCCATAATTATCGTTACTGTCAAATTCAAATAAAAGCGCCGGACTTTTATAACGCCATACCGGGGTATAAAAGTTCCAGACTTTACTGTTTTGAATATGCAGCAAATTCCTGATCGATCTGTTCCTTGGATCGCGGGCCATCATAGATAATCATACGGAATTTAAATAAAGCGCTTTGCCCTTTTTCCAACGTCAATTCGAATTTTTGCGGATTTTCTTCCTTGCGACTTTTCTGGAAAACGTATTGTCCCAAAGGGTTGGCGGCAAAAAGGCCGTAGCCGCGCGCATGCCAATAAGTGGGATAATTCGTGCTCTGCGGATGATTCAAGATGGCAATGCCGACATCCTTGCCGTCGATCCGGCCCTCGAGCTTTACCCACTCGGCGCGCTTGCCCCAAATGCCTTTTTCTCCTTCATCGCCGTTGGAGCTGAGATAATGACCTGTCTGATCTTTTTCACGAAGCTGGTGCGCCACGCGGATGCCAAACATGCCCTCCTTGGTATC
>JAJRST010000622.1 GCA_024278645.1 bacterium
AAGGAATCTATGAAACGTCGTCGATTTTTAACCGCCGGTCTTGTTGGCGGTATAGCGCTTGCGGGCGAACTATTGCCCAAAAATTCCCGGCAGACAGGCGGGAACACATTCGATCTGAATGTCCAAATCGGTCACCATTTCTGGAATTGGGATCATGCATGTAATGATGCCTAACACCTTGATATTCGAATAAAGTTGACCAAAGAAACCGGTTATGCCGGCTTTGAGGCTAAACCTCATGAGATCGGCGTGAATGCCGAGGCCTTGAAACAAAAAAGCGCTCTTTATGGCGTGCAGTGCGCGGCAATTGGCGGGAGCATACGGGAGGCCATTGATTATGCCTATATAGCCGGCAGCCACATCGTCAGGTCCGGGGTCGACAAGAAAGAGACGCAAAAGTGGGTGGAATATGCGGCCGAGCGGAATATCATCATTGTCGTTCATAACCACCTCGCTAATAAAAAGAATCCGGCAGGCGCCGTAGAAACCCGCGAAGACCTGCTCCGCTGCCTGGATGAACGGCCCGGCGTGTATGCCTGTCCCGATACCGGCCATCTTGCGTTATGCGGTTCCGATCCGGTGCAAACCATACGCGACCTGGGGGAACGTTGCCGTTATATTCATTTGAAAGACATCTATCCCGATGCCGTTGGCAAGCGCCACGCAGCCAGAGAAAAATTTTGCGAACTGGGAACCGGAGCGTTGGATATTGCCGGCGTTCTGGGAGCGCTGCAAGACATCCGCTATGCCGGTTGGATCATGGTGGAACGGGATAATCGGGTTGAGGATTACGTTCAGAGCGCTAAAAACATGCGGCAGGTGTTGCAACAATTCGGATTATGAATCCGGACGGCTTTTGAAATTCAGATAAAATGAGTTGATCAGGTAAATTCATAGGAAATAACAAGGATCTTTACAATGGGAAACTCGAGCAAAACCACAGACTCTATAATTTCGCGACGCAAATTCATTGGCGGCACGCTGGCGACGGCCGCATTTACCATTGTTCCCCGCCACGTTTTGGGTGGCGACGGATACACGCCCCCCAGCGACAAACTCAACATTGCCTGTGTGGGCGTCGGCGGCAAAGGACGTTCCGATGTGCAAAAAGTGAGCAGCGAAAATCTTGTCGCATTTTGCGATGTGGATGATGAACGGGCGGCGGAGACCTATCAAAAGTTCCCGGATGTCAGGAGATACAGGGATTTTCGCGTAATGCTGGAAAAGGAAAAAGACATTGATGCCGTGGTCGTCAGCACGCCCGATCATACCCACGCCGTCATTTCCATGATGGCGATTAAAATGGGCAAACATGTTTTTTGTCAAAAGCCGTTGACGCACACGGTTTACGAAGCCCGACGCCTGGCCCAGGCTGCACGGGAATATAACGTGGCCACGCAAATGGGCAATCAGCACCAGGCGTAGGAAGAACCGAGAAGATTAGCCGAAATGATCCGGGACGGCGCCATTGGCGCGGTGAGAGAAGTGCATATATGGACCAACAGGCCGGTTTGGCCGCAGGGCATGGATCGACCGACCGACAAGCCGCCGGCGCCCAATACACTGGATTGGGATGTCTGGCTGGGACCGGCGCCGGCCCGACCCTATCATCCGGCATACATGCCGTTTAACTGGCGTGGGTGGCTGGATTTCGGCACCGGTGCGCTCGGCGACATGGGGTGTCACAAATTCGACCCCATCATGCGGGCCCTGAAACTCGGCTATCCGACAAGCGTGGAAGCCAGTCATTCAAATTTTATAAAAGAGATGACCTGGGATAAAGTTGTAAATACGGAGACCTATCCGAGAGCGTCGATTATTCGATTCGAATTTTCCGCGCGGGAGGAGCTGCCGCCGGTTACCATCACCTGGTACGATGGCGGGTTGAAACCTTTCCGTCCGCCTGAATTGGAAAATGGGCAGGAGCTTGCGCCCAAAGGCACTTTGATCATCGGCGATAAGGGAAAAATGCTGGATGGCAAAATCATTCCCGAAACAAAAAGGCTGGCATACACCCTCCCGCCCAAAACGTTGCCGCGCTCGCCCGGCCATTACAAAGAGTGGATCGATGCCTGCAAAGGCGGAAAACCGGCCGGCTCTAATTTCGACTTTGCCAGCCTGGTGACGGAGACGGTTCTGCTGGGCAATATCGCTTTGCGCATAGGAGAAAAATTAGCATGGGATGGCAAGAATATCGTGGTGACAAATCACCCGGACGCCAACCAATATCTGCACAGGGATTACCGAAAAGGCTGGAGTTTGTAAACCGGGTGCGATCAAGGTGGGATGCGCCACGCACAACGGCGCTGCATTGCAACTAATTTGCAGGACTATTTTATTCATAACCGTCAGTGGATGGAAAACAGGGTTCATTGAAACAGGAGCAAAGAACGAATGAAGGAAGAACAGAAAAAAATCAATCGCCGATCGTTTATGGAAACCGGCGTCAAGGCGACCGCCTTGTCGCTGGCGTCGCCGCTGGTCGGCCTCGGCGCACGGAGTATGGACAAAAAAAGGAAACTGGCGCTGGTCGGCACGGGCAGCCGAGGCACTATTGTATGGGGCAAAAAGCTGCACGAAAGTTACGGACGCTACGTCGATCTTGTCGGGCTGTGCGACATTAATTTAAAGCGCGCCCAATTTTCTCGGCAATACATCGGCGCCAAAATACCCGTATTTCGCGCCGACGAATTCGACCGCATGATTGCCGAGACGCAGCCGGATGCTGTGATCATAGCAACAACGGATTGTTTTCACGAGAAATATGCGGTGCGTGCCATGCAATTGGGATGCGACGTCATTTGCGAAAAACCGCTGGCGACCGAGGCGGAGCAATGCCAGAATCTTTTGCAAACCGAACAAAAGACGGGAAAAAAGATCATCACTACTTTTAATGCTCGCTTTGGAAATGTCGCCGAAGAGATCAAGCAAACCATCATGTCCGGCGAGCTGGGCCGCATCATCTCGACAGAGTATCATGAATACCTGGACATCATCCACGGCGCCAGCTATTATCGACGCTGGAACGGCCGGATCAAATATTCCGGCTCCCTGCTCGTGCACAAGGCTTCGCATCATTTCGATCAGTTGAACTGGTGGCTGGACGCGGAACCGGAAAGCGTGCAGGCTTTTGGAGACCTCGCTTTTTACGGCAGGAACAATTCTTTCCGCTATCGCAAATGCCGCGGCTGTCCTTTTCAACAAAAATGCGACTTTTTTTGGGATATTACACAAAATGAAATGGCGATGAAAATGTACGTAAACAGCGAGGATGAAGACGGCTATATCCGCGACAGTTGCGTCTGGGATAACGAAATCGACAGTTATGATGCCATGACCGTGCAGGTGCGCTATGACAACGGTACGCTGTTGAATTATTCGCTAAACGCCTTTATGCCTTATGAAGGGCAGCGCATTGCTTTCAACGGCGAAAAGGGACGGCTGGATGTTCGACTGTACGCCCGTCAGCCATGGCAGCCGGAAAACAGCAACGAGTTCCGGCTGACAAAAAATTTCGGCGAGACAAAGACATGGAGCGTAAAAGTCGGCAAAGGCGGACACGGCGGCGCCGACAACGGCTTGCAGGACATGCTTTTTCTCCCCAATCAAAGCGATCCGCTGGGCAAAATGGCCGGCAGCCGCGCCGGCGTTCTGGCCAGCCTGACCGGCATTGCCGCGCGCGCCTCCATC
>JAJRST010000623.1 GCA_024278645.1 bacterium
ATAACGTGTAATCTTTTCAAGCGCGTTATTGACGGACAGGAATCTACCGCGGCGATCGCAGACAAAATAGCCGTCATTTTCGGCGACGTGCAGCTCGCCGCTCTGCTTTGTCAGCGAGCCAAATGGCGCAGCCGGCGGCGCGTCCTGCTTTTGGGCAGCGACGCCGCGCTTTATGGCGTCCATTAAAGCCAAAAGGTAACCGCTGGACTTGTTGATGGTATCCTGAACGCCCTGGGCTTTAATCTGGCGAAGCAGCTCCGCCTCGGATTCACGCACCGGGACGATGGTGAAGGATTCATCTTTAATGGCGTTAATGATTTTTAAAAAGGCGGGGATATTTTTTTTGCCAAGATCGCTGTCGACGAGCACGACGTCGAAAGCATCCTTTTCGATAATCTCGACCAATTCGCTCAGGGTTTGGGCGCCGACGACAAATGTATTTGCATATTGCGATTGCAACACTTGTTTGGTAGCCTCAATAAAAGAGGGCTTTGGATGAGCAATGACAATTTTCATACGACGGCGCCGACCTCCGGTAACGATCTATGTTCGAGAATACAATGGCTTAAAGTAACAAAATGTTTGATAAAATTGCAAGAGAAATAAGTATTTATAACAGCAAAAAGGACAAATAAAATAGCATAAATTGTACCATAATAATGAAATATTTATCTCATTTTTTATAAATATGATTTGATTTTAATAGTGATTTTTAATATCCTTATAAGCTAGGCTTTAATCAAATAGGCGTAATAACAAGGAGGTATCTTTTTGTTCGATCACAAGTATGTTGATATCCTGTTCTCCGTCAATCCCACCATCAAAAGTCTGCTCAAGGACGCCCTTTCTGTGGCAGAAGCACGGCAATTCCTGTTCACCTATATAAATGAATATTCCATCGTTCTGCAACGTAAAAGCTACAAGCTTCAGCCCCTGGAATGGGACTTGAGGAGAACAAGCATTCAGGTGCTGCGCAAAATGATTTCGCCCAGGAGTGAAAGGTTGTCAAATTTCAGCCTTGTCTCTCTTTTATGGAAGCTGGCGAATGAAAAATATGACAACCTGCCCGAGGACCTGAGCGACGGCTTTTTCGAGGAACTGATCCACTTGCTCAAAGGAGTCCACGGAAAAAGCGGCATCTACTCGCATGAAAAAGTTCCGGCATTCTCCCAATTATCCGGTCGCGAAGCCGCGATAAAACGTTCCGAACAATTGGATCAAATGGCGGCCATCGGTAAAAAGTACCTCAAACGCTATCCAACAGGGTTGGATGAGCACATTATCGAGCGTCGCCGGCAAAATCGGCGGCGAATTATGGAGATTCTGGGCGCCACGGACGACGACTGGAACAACTATCACTGGCATATACGTCATGTCATTCGTAATGCGGATACCCTGGGAGAATTAATCGACCTGACTGAAGAGGAGCGCCATGCGATAAATGAAGCCAGGGCGGGGCGTCTGCCATTCGGAATCACCCCTTATTATGTCTCGCTCATGGACAAGGAAGCGGACAGAAAGGATGATCACGCCATCCGCGCCCAGGTTATCCCACCCATGAATTACGTCAAAGCCATGCTCGCCAATCGGGACAACCGCAACGATCAGTTTGATTTTATGTTGGAAAATGATACATCGCCGACGGACCTGATAACCAGACGCTACCCCAACATCTGTATTTTAAAGCCGTTTAATACATGCAGCCAGATATGCGTCTATTGCCAACGCAACTGGGAGATCGATGACGTACTGGACGAGCATGCACTGGCGACAAAATCCAACATTCTGAAAGCCATCCAGTGGATTAAGGAGCATGAATACATCGACGAAATTCTGGTCACCGGCGGCGACCCCCTGGTGATGAGCGACGACCGTCTCGACTTTATTCTGTCGGAACTGTCGAAAATTGAACATGTTGAGCGAATCAGGATCGGATCTCGAACACCTGTGGTATTGCCGCAGCGCATCACCGACGACCTCGTCGCCATCATCTCAAAATATCATACGCCCGGACGACGAGAAATCATCCTGGTCACCCATTATGAACATCCTTATGAAGTCACGCCGGAATCCATGAACGCCGTGCAAAAGTTCAAACGCAGCGGCATGTCGGTCTACAATCAGGCTGTTTTCACCGTGGAAAACAGTCGCCGTTATGAACTTGTGGCCCTGCGCCGGACTTTGCGTCTCATCGGCGTGGACCCTTATTACACATTTAACACCAAAGGAAAAAAAGAGACGCAAAACTACCGCGTTCCGCTGGCGCGCTTGATGCAGGAGGTAAAGGAAGAGGCGCGGCTCACCCCCGGCATGGTGCGAACGGACGAGCCGGTTTATAACGTTCCCAGGCTTGGCAAAAATTATATTCGCGCGCAGCAAAACCACAGCCTGATCACCATATTGCCGAACGGCAGCCGCGTCTATGAATTCCATCCCTGGGAGAAAAAGCTGGCCCTCGTCGATACGTTCATCGACATTGACGTGCCGATTTACGACTATTTAAAAGAGCTGGAGCGCAGAGGCGAAGACATCAGGGATTATAAAACGATTTGGTATTATTATTAAGATCAACTAGCTGCGATTCTCTTATTTGTACTTTGCATCACAGCGAGAGTGCATTTATCTCCAAAATGCTCTGCTTTTCAGCACACCACACGAACAGGGAATGCTTGACATTTTAAATGTTGTCGAGTATAATTATAAGCGCAAGAAAAACGACAAAAAAAGAAGTATGTACTCGGCGAACTACACCTTGATTTTGACAAACTATTTTCAATTGCGAGAATTATGGCAATTTAAATGAATTTGTTCATTGGCGTCACATTTTATCCAACAAATTCGCATGAAATTAACCCTAAATACGATTTAGCAAAATTGCCCGGCGTCGTTCGAGGCAAATATGCAAAAAAATATAAAAAAGGGACAAACATTATTCACCTGTATCCAGACATTGCAAAAGTATTTAAAAATGACGAATTGGTGAACCAGACGTTGCGCTCCCTGATTGATATCGCAAAGACGCAAGCAAAAGTTTCTCCTTGACCATCTCCGCAAGGCAGCCGCGTTTACGAATTCCTTCCCTGAGAGAAAAAGCCGCCCCCCGTCGATACGGTCGTCAACGCTGGCGTCTCTATTCACGATCATTATGATCACTCGAGCGCAAAGACATCCAAGATTATGAAACGTTTGGTATAATTATTACCTCAATAACATGATCCTTGCAACAGCGCTAAACTCGCCGCTAAAAACGCGTACGACGTACATGCCGGAAGCAAGATCATCGGCGTGAAAAACAAACTCGTATTCTCCTGCCGGCAACATTTTATCGACAAGCACGCGGACGACTCGCCCCAGGGCGTCATAGACGACCATCCTCGTGTACGCGGGAATCGGCTGCGCAAAGGCGATTGTCGTGGACGCGTTAAATGGATTAGGATAACTCTTTGCCAACGAGTAGGTCACCATTTTTTCATTCGCAACGCCGGTATCCTGCTCAAATGTAGCGGTGACGGCCATATCTTCAACAACGAGCACCGTATCGGGATTTGTCGAACCGGAATGGCTGCCGCCCCACGATTTAAAGCGCCAGCCGGATTCGGGAATGGCCGTCATCACCACCTGTGATCCCTCCAGATACACGCCTCCCGGCGGATCGAACACAACCTGGCCCGAGCCGATAATCCACACGACAATCTTGTAGGTCGGCAGTTTTTCAAAAACGGCGGTCACATGCTTGTCCGCATCAAGAAGCAAAGTATCGGAAGCGTTGACGCTGCCGAGATCGCCCTCCCAGCGGACAAACTTCCAGGCGGAATCCGGGACGGCGGTCAGCCGAACCACGGCGCCGCGCGGGAAAACGGTTCCGGGAGGATCGACGGTGACGCCGCCGCCGCCTTTGGTCTCGACGACAAGATTGACCTCATCGCCGCCGCTTTCCACAAACACGGCCAGCGTCTTTTTCGATTCATCCATGACGATA
>JAJRST010000624.1 GCA_024278645.1 bacterium
TGCTGGTGGACAAGCGCGTTGACGATATTTTCGACATCGACGACGCCACAAAGGTCAAAGTGAAAAAGAAAAACATCATCAAAATCGGCAAGGAGCTGAAAAAGTACAACGGCGTCGATTGCGGCGTGTTTCGGCTCGACAAGCGATTTTTTCAATCGATGAAGGCGCAGCTCAAAAAGGGCGAGGAATCGATCAGCGCCGCCGTCGCCGGCCTCATTGAAAAAAATGAGATGGGCGCCGTGTTCATGAAAAAAAACGACAATTGGATCGACATCGACACGCCCGAAGCGTATCGTTTTGCCTTGAAGAATATGAAATAACGCCGCCGTCGCGTTGTTTTACAGCCGCGCCGCTTCCAGGCGGCCGCCCTGCTTTTTATCGGCTCGACGCAGCAGAAAGGCGAACATCACGCCCAGAAAGCCGAGTATGGAAAACAGCCACATGCCCATGCGGTAGCCTTCGGGGTTGGAAGCGCTGGCGTGCGAATAGTCGTTGGCAAAGCCGATCATCCAGTTGAATCCGGCCAGGCCGACCTGCTGGATCAGCGTCATCAGCGAGTAGGCGGTGCCCAGTCGCCGTTCTTCCACTATATAAGCCACGGACGGCCACATGACCGCCGGAATGAGCGAAAACGAAATGCCCATCATGGCAATGGGGATGTACAGCGAGATGTTGGTGTAAACCATCATCAAATAAACGGGGATGAGCAAGAGCGAGCCGATCATCATCAGCAGCGCGCGTTTGCCGATTTTATCGACGAGCAGGCCAAACAGCGGCGTGGCGATCATCGCCGCCGAGGGCAGCACGCTGTTCAGAGAACCGGCAAATTCGCGCGTGACGCCATGCGCTTACATGAAAAACTTGATGGCAAAACTGCGAAACGGAAAAACCGCCGAATAAAAAGTGACGCACAGGGCGACAATAAACCAGAACGAGGCGTTGAATTTGAACAAGTCGCTGAAAACGAATTTATCCGTCTCGCTTGCCCGGCCCAGGGTGTGCCTTTTCTCGGAATAGCTCTCCAGCACATAATAGACGATGCCGCCGATGACGCAGAACAGCGAGATGACGGCGGCAATCATCAACGGCTCCTGCCAGCCGGAATAAAAGGCCTTGGCCCAACGAGGCGAGTTGTCCGCCGCCACCGAACCCAGGCGCGCAATGGTCAGGTTGATGCCAAAGGCAAAGCTCAATTCTTTTCCCTTGAACCACTTGGCCAATGCCGTGGTGATGGCGACGATGAGCGGCTCGGCGCCGAGGCCCAACAAAACGCGTCCCGTCAACATCACCAGCAGGTTGGGCGAAGACATGGTCACCACAGCGGCGACGCTGCACAGCAAGCCAAAGACCAGCACCGATTTTTTTGTGCCGTATTTATCCACAACAACGCCGCCGAGGAGCAGGATAAAGATAGCGGCAATGCTGTACACGGAATAGAGCGAACCGATATCCTTGTCCGAAAATCCCAACTGCGCTTTAAGAATATCCGCTATCGGCGCAATACTGTCGTAAATGTAATAGTTGCCAAACATGGCCAAACTGATAAAAATCAGAACAACCCATCTGTAAACGGGGGAAGGATCTCTTCTGGCGGGTGTTTGCAGTGTTTTCGGCATGATGTGTCCTTCGGGAATTGATTTTTTCTTGTAAAGAAACAAAACAATTTAATGCAAAACAAGAAAAATTTCCAGGATTCGCCAATCTTTTGGCGGCTGAATTTGAGTTGTTTTTTTGCAACTTTTTTGCTATGTTAGCAAATTGCAGTATGAATTCTTTAATGGATGGACATGTGGCTGAGCGTTTAGGGAGTGCACTGTTTGCGATCGGGATATCATACCTGATCGCTTTGTTGGTCGGTCGATACGCCAGTCGATTGCACTTGCCAAAAGTTACAGGCTACCTGGTTGTCGGCCTGTTAGCAGGCCCCTCGTTGGCCGAGCTTGTCGGTTACAACGGCCTCATTGATTGGGACACGCTCGCTTCGATAAATATTTTGTCGGAGGTCGCTCTTGCACTCATCATGGTTATTATTGGCAGCCAGTTCAAGCTGGAGTCGCTGCGTCGTTGGGGCAGGCGGTTGCTCGTTTTGTCCGTCAGCGAGATAGGCGTCACCTTTGTCGCCGTCGCCGGCGCCGTTTATTTGACAAATTTTTATGTTCTGAAAACGATTCTGCGCGCCGACCTGGGTCTGTTCGGCTCGTCTTTTGACATTGCGATCTTTACCGGCATTATTTCCATCGCCACCGCCCCGGCGGCGACGCTGCTGGTCATACGCGAATATGAATCGGAAGGACCGATTACCGACCTGGTGTTTGCATTACTCGGTCTCAACAATTTGATTTCCATTGTTCTTTTTGATATTTTCGCTTTTATTTTGCTGAACCAGGACGGTTCGTTTTACGGTGTGTTGCACGCCCTTTTCAGCCCGGTTTTCATGGGCTTGCTCATGGGCCTGCTGGTCAGCGTGTGGGCGCAAAAGCTGCAAAACCCGGTGGAGATGCAGTTGCTGCTGTTCGGCGTTATTGTGGCGAATGTCGGCGCCGCGCATTTATGGCATATCGATTTTTTTCTCAGTTGTTTTGTCGCCGGCGTGGTCATCGTCAACTCTTCGCCAAAAGCGCCGCGTTTGTTCGAGGCGCTCAAGGGCGTCGACTATCCGCTTTATGTGATGTTCTTTATCATCGCCGGCGCCAGTCTCCATTTTGACGCGCTCGAACACATCGGGTTGCTGGGCGTGGTTTATATCGTCATGCGCAGCATCGGCAAGGCTGCAGGCAGTTGGCTGGGAGCGCATTTGGCCGATTTTGGCCTGGTGGAGCGCAAATGGCTGGGCTATGCTTTGCTGGCGCAAGCGGGCGTGGCCATTGGCTTGTCGCAATCGCTGGCCAATATGTGGCCGGACGGCGGACAGGTCATTCAAACCATTGTCCTCGGCTCTGTCGTCGTGTTTGAACTTGTCGGCCCGGTGGCCGTGCGCCAGGCGCTGGTGCGTGCAGGCGAGGTACCGGTGCTGACGCTCTATTCGAAAAGTTCGCCCGAGTCCGCGCTTGAAGGCATGCACCATGTCATCCAGTGCTTTCGCCATTCCATTGGCGTGCCGAGCGGTCATAAATTCGAAAGCGCCGCCGACATCCTTGTGGAACACGTCATGCGCAGAAACGTTGAAACAATCCGCGAGGATATGCCGTTCAATGAAATCTTGAAATTCATTGCCCACAGCAGGTATGACCGCTTTCCGATCACCGACCGCGAAGGCAACTATCTCGGCGTTGTGGATTACAAGGACATCCGGGACGTGCTCGTCGACGATGTGCTGAAAAAGCTCGTCGTCGCTCGCGATTTATTGAAACCGGAGCCGTTGACAGTGACCCCGGATCGCAATCTCAAAGATGTTTTGGAGATTTTCAAGATCCATTCCAACATCACCTATCTTCCGGTCGTCTCCGGCGATGAAAAGAAAAAGCTGGCGGGAATCGTCAGCCAGAATGATGTTCTGGCGGCTTTTCGGGCGCCAAGCGTGAATTAACAAATACCATGATGACAAACAGGCTCTACGAAAAAGCCATTATTTTCGCCGCCAGGGCGCATGACGGGCAAACGCGCAAAGGCGACGGCGCGCCCTACATAACGCATCCTTACACCGTAGCTTTCATGCTGGCCGAACAGGAGTGCAGCGACGAGGCGATCATCGCCGGCCTGCTGCACGACACGGTGGAAGACACGAGCGTCACGCTTGAGGATATTCATCGGCAATTTGGCGGCGGCATCGCGCATATTGTGGAAATATGCAGCGAACCGGACAAAAGTCTGCAATGGGAAGAGCGCAAGCGGCACACCATTCAGGTCGTCAAAACGGCGCCGGTGGACGCCAAATATGTCGTGTGCGCCGACAAGCTGCACAACCTGCGTTCGCTCATGGCGGCGCATCAACGGCTGGGCGACGATGTGTGGTCGCGTTTCAGCCGCGGCTACGCCGAACAAAGATGGTATGCCGAGTCATTAGTGCAAAGCATCTTTTACGGTCTGGATAAGACCGAAATAAAGCCGATGCTTTTGGAATACAAAAAATTGGTCGAGGAGTTTTTCAACAATGAATGAACCGGAACATATAAAACCGTGGTCAACGATCTGGCGCGATCCTCGCGGTACGATTCGTCAAATCGTCGAGGTCAACCCGAATCATAGTTTGATCATTCTGGCCGTATTCGGCGGGCTGGGCAACGCTTTCAGCTATGCTTCCGGCTTTGGGCTGGGCGCGGCCATGGATGTGAGTGAAATCATCGCGTTGTGCATCTTTATCGGGCCGCTCAGCGGTTTTATAAGCATTTTTCTATGGAGCTGGTTGTTGAGCTTTTCATGTCGATTTCTAGGCGGCGCCGCCTCGAAACAGGAGCTGCGCGCGGCGGTGGCCTGGTCCTGGGCGCCGGTCGTTTACCTGCTGCCGCTCTGGGGCGTAAAATATATACTTTTTCGCCACGAGCTGTTCACCGTTGACAAACCGTTTATTCATGCCCACCAATTTCTTACCGGCCTGCATGGAATCTTTGGCGTCGTCGACTTTATCATCACCATGTTTTCACTTTTTATTTTGTTCAACGCCGTCGCCGAGGTCAACGGCTTTTCCGTATGGAAGAGCATCGGCGCCATCGCCATCGTCATGCTGGCGTTGTCCGTGCCGGCCTTCCTGCTGCTGCAATCCGTGGCGCCCATGTAAAAACATGATCGACGCGGCCGCGTCGACGAGGACGATCCGTTGCATCGTCAATAATCTCATTGCACAGATTTCGCAACAAGTTAACCCTATTTGAAACATTAAAGGAGACCCATATAATGAAGGTTCTAGATGTCGTTAAACCCGGCGTCGTCACTGGCGACGATGTACAAAAGATTTTCAACATTGCCAATGAAGAAGGTTTTGCCCTTCCCGCGGTCAATGTGGTCGGCAGCAATTCCATCAACGCCGTATTGGAGGCGGCGGCGGTCGTCAACTCCCCGGTTATCATCCAGTTCTCCAACGGCGGCGCGCTGTTCAACGCCGGCAAGGGGTTGAAGGCCGACGCTGTAAAGGCCGCCGTACTCGGCGCCGTCGCCGGCGCCTCCCATGTTCACCTGCTTGCCGAAGCCTATGGCGTGCCGGTCATTTTGCACACCGATCATGCCGCCCGCAAGCTGCTGCCCTGGATCGACGGCCTGTTGGATGAGGGCGAAAAACATTTCCAAAAATATGGCAAGCCGCTGTTCTCCTCGCACATGCTCGATCTGTCCGAAGAGCCTTTGGATGAAAATATTGCCACATGCGAGCAATACATGCAACGCATGAGCAAGATCGGCATGACCCTGGAAATGGAGCTCGGCGTCACCGGCGGCGAGGAAGACGGCGTCGACAATACGAGCATCGACAATTCGCTGTTGTACACACAGCCGGAAGAAGTTGCAAAGGTTTATGAAAGCCTGAAAAAAATCGGCGACAACTTTACCATCGCCGCCGCCTTTGGCAACGTGCACGGCGTTTACAAACCGGGCAATGTCGTGCTGCGTCCGAAAATTCTTGACAATTCGCAAAAATACATACAGGAAAAATTCGGCACAGGGCCCAAGCCGGTAAATTTTGTCTTTCACGGCGGTTCGGGGTCGACGCAGGAAGAAATTCGCGAAGCCATTTCCTACGGCGTCGTTAAAATGAACATCGACACCGACACCCAGTGGGCCACATGGAAAGGCGTCATGGAATACTATAAAAAGTACAAAGGCTACCTGCAGAGCCAGATCGGCAACCCCGAAGGCGAAGACAAGCCGAACAAGAAATATTACGATCCGCGCAAATGGCTGCGCGAAGGCGAGATTTCCATGGTCGAACGCCTCAAGGCCGCCTTTGACGATCTGAACTGCATCGACAGAAATTAACAACTCGTGGCAGAGAAAACCTCTGCATGGACAATTGTCACGCCGCCAGGGCCGGGGGAAAAATGCCGGTTTTGGCGGTTTTTTTTATTGGGATCAAAAATGAAAAAGCGAAAACTTGGCGCCCGGGGTCCGGAGCTTTCCGTCATCGGTTTCGGCGCCTGGGCCATCGGCGGCCAGTGGCGCTGGGGATGGGGCGCAACCGACGAGGCGGAGGCCGTTCGAGCCATCCAACGCGCCCTGAACCTCGGCGTCAACTGGATCGACACGGCGCCGGTTTACGGCCTGGGACGATCGGAAGAGATCGTCGGCAAGGCGATACAAGGCCGGCGAGATGAGGTGATCGTCGCCACCAAGTGCGGGCTGCGCTGGAACGAGGCCGGTGAAATAAGACACGACATTTCCCCGTCGAGCATCCGCGCCGAAGTAGAGGACAGCCTGCGCCGGCTGCGAATCGATGTCATTGACCTATACCAGATACACTGGCCGAACCCAAATCAAAGCGAGATAAACGCCTGGGCGGAGCTGCTGAAATTAAAAAAAGAGGGCAAAGTTCGCCGTATCGGCGTATCAAACTTTGACGTTAAACTCATGCGCCAATGCGAAAAAGCGGGGCACGTGGACTCCCTGCAACCGCCGTACAACTTTTTCCAACGAGAGATCGAAACGAACATCCTGCCCTACTGCCGGGAACATGGCGTCGGCGTGGTCGTCTACAGCCCCATGTATTCCGGTCTGCTCAGCGGACGATTTGATCGTTCGCGCCTGGCGGCGGACGACTGGCGCACCGGACATCCCATGTTCAACGAACCAAAGTTGTCGCACAACTTGCAGCTCGTCGATTCCCTGCGCCCGATCGCTGAAAAATACGGCCAACCCGTGGGCGGCCTGGCCGTGGCATGGACGTTGCGTCATGCCGCGGTGACCTCCGCCATTGTCGGCGCCCGTTCTACCCGGCAGGTTGAGGAAAATGTCAAAGCGGCCGATTGCACGATTGATGATCAGGATGTTCAAGAAATTGAGGCGCTGCTGCAACAATACAATGCACATTAAAACGGGCGCAAGCATAAAAATACTCTGCAAATATTTGCAAGTTCGGTAACATTGTTATGCCTCCCGCCCTGAAAGCGATGTACGCCTCAAGGCAAAGGGTAAGAATATGGGACAACATTTTAATGTCGAGAGCTTGCGGTTTTATCTTTTGGTTTCCCGGAGAGGCGCAACCCTTGAGGCGATTGTTTACAATCCGGAATAGTAACTGTCTCGTTAACGAAAAGGTGTTTGTTTGAAAAATATCGACCCCAATATATTAAGCGTTGCTTTTCGAAATAAAGAACTGTGCGCCCGCAGCGGCACCTGCATCGGCGTCTGCCCGACGAATGCATTGTCGCTCGGCGAAGATATGTACCCCAAAATACATTCCGATTTATGCAATGAATGCGGCTTGTGCAACAAAGTCTGCCCTGGCGAACAAGTGAGCTACAGCAGTTTAAGCGAACTTGCATTTGGGCAACGTAACGGGCACAATTCGTTCGACGGCCATGTCGAACGCACTTTTGTCGGTTATTCCGGCGATGCTCGAATTCGCAAGAACGGCGCCGGCGGCGGCGTCGTGACCGCCCTCGCCTGGCATTTACTGAAAACAGGAGCGGTCGACGGCTGCATCGTGACGCGCATGAAGCCGGAGCGACCCTGGGAAGGCGAAGTCTTTATCGCTCGAAACTACAAAGAGTTGCTTTCCAGCCAGCAGTCGAAATATACTATCATTCCTGTCAATACGATCTTTCAGGAAATCAGGCGGTTGCATGGCAAGTATGCGCTCATCGCTTTGCCGTGTCAGATTCACGGCTTTCGCAAATTGCAACAGCAGAAACCAAAGTTGGCGTCAAAAATTCACCTGATCATCGGCCTGTTTTGCGCTTCCAGCCTGGAACCTTACATCACAAAAGAAATGCTGGAGATCAAGGGAATCGGCAAGAGGGATATCAAGAATTTTAACTTTCGCGGCGGGCAGTGGCCGGGGCGCATCCGGGCGATCATGAACGACGGCGGCGTGCGCAACCTCCACTACTCAAACTTTAAAGACGGCGCCATTAATTATTTGACCTATCTTTACAGTCCGCCGCGCTGCCAGACCTGCATCGACGGATCTTCCGAGTTCGCCGACATTGCCGTTTCCGACGCATGGACGCGCGATGCGAGCGGCAAGTACATTTTCGAGTCGCAGTCGCGGCTTTTAGCGCGGACGAAAATTGGGGTGGCTGTCATGGAGGCGGCCATCAAGGCGGGGGATCTCGTGGCCAAGGATGTGACGCAAGACCCGAACTATCAAACGCATCGGCTTCATGCGCGCAAAAAAGGAACCACCGCTTATGTTCGCGTCGAGCGCCTGAAGCAAGAGGGCAAGCCCGTCCCCGCTTATGACAGAAATGTCGATGACATCACCCCGGCGGAAAGACGAACGGAACGCATCGAGTCCTTTCTCATGCGCCTCGGCCGCATCCGCGCCATCCGGCTGCCGCTGTTTGCCTTTCTGACTTCGCGCTATGGCATCCCGCTGGTGAAAATTCGACAATTGCGTAAAAAAAGAAAATACCGCTAGGCCTTTCTAGTCTGCATCATTCATGAAACCAGGTCTCAAAGGCTCCAAGCCTCAAAGAGACAATGAAATAAGTGCAGAAAATAGCAACTATTCAGTTCAAGGACAGAAATAAAGACAAAACCATTTTGGGCAAGACTATTGCCGTAATTCTATTGTTTTCGATTACCTTTGAGACTTGGCGACTTTGAGGTGAATGAACTTTCCAGGTTAGACAAGTCGTTTCACCACCACCACCGTCGCATCATCCTCCCAGGTGGTGCGGTCGGCAAAGTTAAACACTTCATTAAAAATGATTTTGCAAATTTCCTTGGCGGTTTTTTTGTGATTTTTACGGACCAGCTTTTTTAGCCGCGGTATGCCGAACTGCTGCTCATTTTCTCTTTCCCGCTCGATAATGCCGTCCGAAAACATAACCAGCACGCTGCCGGGCGGCATGAGTGCGTGCGAGCGCGAAAGCCGAATTTCCGGCAAGAACCCCAGGGTGATTCCCGTCGCATCCAATTCCTCATCGCCGTCGGCGGTGATGAGGATTGGGCCGGGATGGCCGGCGTTGACGTAAAACAGGTGGCCGTCCTTTTCAAACTCCCCGATGAAAAGCGAGACAAAATTGGTCGAATAGGTGCTGCGCTGTATGACGGTGTTCAGCTTGCGCAAAGTGTGCAACAGGCGCATCTCCTTGGCCAGGCCCATACGCAGGCCGATGACCACATCCCGCACAAGCAGCGCCGCCGGGATGCCGTGGCCGCTGGCGTCGCCAATGCTGACGCTGAAAGCGCCGTCCTCGTAATCGTGATAATCGTAAAAATCGCCGCCCACCAGTTCCGCGGGCTGCGACAGGCCAAAGATGTCGTATCCCTCAACAATCAGTGAGCGCTTTGGCAACAGGCTTTTTTGTATTTCCACGGCCTGCTGCAACGAACCGCCAATGATATCGGTGAACAAGCGATAGTTGAGCGACGTTCGTACGGCGTTTAAAAAGAGACTGATCTCCTCGCGAATCCAGTTCTCCATCAATTCGAAAATGATCAGCCATTGCTTCTCCTGGTTATGCACCCAAATGGCGGTGGAGGCGTTTGGGGAGGTCACCGGCTCGGCCAGCAAGGCGTTGTTCAACTCGGGCGTGTCATAAATATAGCTGCGATGCGTCGCAACCAAGCGAACGACGTCCGAATCCACGGGCAGTTTTTTTTGCCAGCGGGACGAGGCGTTGGGCGGGTAGACGAGCACAAATTCGTCGCCGCGTTGCTCGTAAATGCGACCGTTGCAAATATGCAATTTATCGCCGAACGTCGTCGTCAGGATTTCAATCACCCGGGGGACGAGGTCGCCATGAGAGGGTTCGATGCGAATGGTCGCCAAAAGCGCATCAAGTTCTCGGTAAAATGTTTTCGGGTCCGTCATGTCGCCTTCTTTTTGCAAATACGTCAGATGCCTTTGAGACTATTTAAAAACTATTCTTGTATTTCCCTGCGCCAGAAATTACGAAAAGTCATCTCGCCATGAAAGTTCTTTTTTATAAAAAGCATACCGCCTTCGCCGTTGTATTCGATTTTTGAAATGTAAAATGCGCCATCCGGATTAAAGTGATAAGTGACTCGATTTTCGAGATGCTTTACATTTTTCGGCAATGGCGCCGGCGTAAAAATGTTCAACACCGGCGCGCCGCTCTCACTGTCCAGCCATATCGTGCCGCTCTTTGTTATGCCGGGCAGCGTCAACGTATACTCAAAGCCGACGCAGATTTTGCCGTCTATAGTTTTTTCCGAAACGCGTTTAACGGCGATTTTATCCTGATTCGCGGGATAAAACGGCGCTTCCCTGAAAGTATAGTCATCCTTGTCGCTGCCGGGCGTTTGTCCTTTTTCTCTTGCTTCATCGGTCTTGTCCTCGCCGTTAAACACCAGGCTGACGAGTTCTTTTACAAGGTCGCCGCTTTCATCAACAGAAACGCGCACCACGGTCACCGTATTCTCCTCGATTTCGCCTTTGCTGTTTTTCAAAGTAAAGTGGGTGACGACTTCTCCGGGAACCCAGTTTTGATCGTGTCGAAACAATGCCACGGCTTTGAGCCACAGCGGGTCTGTCGGCGCCTGTGCAAAGCTGACTGCATTCAATGCGAGCAAAAACAATGTGAACGTCATAAATGTTTTCATCTTTCGCCTCATCTTCATCTTCCTCTCTTTTGTTTTGTGGGTGCCAAAAGGTATATGGAAAAACAGGCGGGAAGCGGAAGATTGCAGCAAAAAAACAGGTTGGTTTTTCAACTTTCCAATCGATTTTTCAAGAGCGGCGTAATCGGCGGTCGTCCTGTGCGCCAAAGCTTTACGGCGCGGAAATGAATCCTGCTTTGACTTTGCGGACTCGCGTCAAAGTTATATCTACCGACCGTACGACCAGCGCATCGATTGATCGTGAAAGCGAAAAGTTTCGTTGCAGGCTATTTCGACGCGGCATCACCCCGCTCCAGGTAAACTTTGCGCAAATCGGGAAGGAAATGATAAAGTTCGAATCCATGAACATAAGCAGGCGCCAGGTAGGAAACAGAGGAGCTGTGCGAAATGATGATCGCCGGCATGTCCTCCCGCAGGATATTTTCCAGTTCGATGAACAGCTCTTGCCGCTTCGTCGAATCGGCTTCGATCATGGATTGCTCCAGTATCTGATCATAAAGAGGATTGGCATAGCCGGTTAAATTTATATCTTTGGGACTCTTGGAGTAAAACAAGGCATAGTACTCTTCAGGATCCGGAAAATTGGGAATAAAGGCGACGCGAAACATGTCGGGACGATTTTGCAAAATATATTGAAAATAACCGCTGGCACGATTTTCCAGGCGCGCGGATAAACCCGCATCCTCCAGAATAGACAGCGCCGCCTGCACATCGCTCGCCTGCACATTGGTGGCGATTTCCAGGGGATTGTCTTTAAACTGTGTTTTTAAACGTTGAAACACGCCGACGGCGCGGCGGCGATCGTTTTCATAACCGGCAAAACGGCTGGAACCCAAAAAACTTGTGGGCACAAGCGAAGCCGCCGGCAGGGAACGAAACACTGACGCCTCGGGCAGCAGTTTTTCCCTGGTCAGGACCAGGGAGACGGCCCGGCGAAGCTCCTTGCTTTGGGCGACCGCCGAATGATTATCCAGGGAAAAACCGAAAAAACGCACGGTCAACCCGATCGGCGAGGTATAAGTATGAAATTGCGAGGGATCGTAAACGGTTTGCGTCAACGATTTCGAAAACTGTTCGTCGGCGCGAAACAGGTCGCTCTCTCCGTTTAGAAACTCGGTGAACGCCAGCGAAACGTCGGGAAGGAACTGAATGGTCGCCGCGTCGAGATAGGGAAGACGCACGCCGTCGACGCTCTGCCAATAGTTTTCATTCCTCGCCAGTTCGATCTTTTCAAAAGGCGTCCAGCGCTGCAGGCGGAAAGGCCCCGTGCCCACGGGATGGTGCATAAAGTTGTCGCCGTAATAGTCGATAGCTTCCGATGCAACAATGTAGGCTGTCGGCGAGGCGAGCGTCTGCAAAAAGGAGGCATAGGGTCTGGTGAGGCGAAATTCGATATTCCTGTCGTCAAGAACCCGAATGCCGGTGATGGAAGAAGCGCGCCCGGCGCTGAAATCGGTCAGCCCCACTATTTTTTCGCCGAACATGTACCAGTTGGGGCAGGAGTCGGCATTGGCCGCTAATCGTTGAAAAGTATACAAAACATCCCGGGCCGTTAAAGGCCGGCCACGGCCGTCGGGAAAACAGGGATCGTCAATAAAATAAACATCCGGGCGGAGCGTGAATCTGTAGCGCCGGCCGTTATCCAGGCGTTGCCACGATTCCGCCAGCAGCGGCTGCAATTCCAGCGAGTTCGGTCGGTAGCCGACCAGCCCTTCGTACAAGAGCGACGCCAGCAGCCACTCCGATGAAAACAGGATGCGCATCGGATCGCTGGTTTCGATCTCGCTGGTTTGCATCATGCGGAATGTGCCGCCTTTTCGCGGCGATTTTGCATCATTGTCCGAGGGAGGCGAGGAGCAGTGCAAGAGTATGATTGATGCAAAAAGTAAAAAAACTTTGCAAATTTTCATGTGACCCCTTCTGGTGAGCATTGCGGTTCTTTTATGAATATACGACTTGCAGCCGTTTTTGCAACAGGTTTAATTTTTTCATGGAATAATTAATGAATTAAAATCATTAATAGCAATGAGTTTTAAATGTTTATAAAATCCGAATTCAAATTCGATCCCTCAGAAAGACAACGACCGTTTGCCTATGAAAATGCAAATTCTCATCCCGTTCATCCTCTATCTTTTTTTTATGATCGCCATCGGCTGGTTCTTTTATTCACGGACGAAAAACATCTCCGATTACATTCTCGGCGGTCGCGGCCTCAATTCCTGGGTCACCTCCCTCAGCGCCCAGGCCTCGGACATGAGCGGCTGGCTGCTGCTCGGCCTTCCCGGCTACGCCTACCTGGCCGGCGTCGAGGCCTTTTGGATCGCCTTGGGTCTGGCCGTGGGCACCTTTCTCAACTGGACATTCATCGCCTCCCGCCTGCGCACTTACACGCAACACTATGGCGATTCCATCACCCTGCCCGAGTATTTCGAGAACCGCTTCCGGGCAAAAAACAGGAGCTTGCGCGTCGTCTCGGCTCTATTCATTCTCATCTTTTTTCTCATCTATACCGCCTCCGGGTTCGTCGCCGGGGCCAAGCTGTTCAGCACGGTGTTCGGTTTGCCCTATGTGTCAGCCCTCGTTGTTGGCGTCTTTGTCATCATCAGCTACACCTTTCTCGGCGGTTTTTGGGCGGTATCATGGACCGATTTCTTCCAGGGATCGATCATGTTTTTCGCCATCCTCACCGTGCCGATGCTGGTTGTCGGCGAGTTCGGCGGCGTCGTCGCCTCATGGGACGCGCTGCATCATATCAATCATAATTTACTGACGTTGTTTTCGGACGCAGCCGGCGAACCGTTGTCGTGGATCGCCATTGTCTCGTTGACCGCCTGGGGGCTGGGCTATTTCGGACAGCCGCACATTTTGGCGCGTTTCATGGCCATCCGCGACGTCGGGGAAATCCCAAAGGCGCGCCTGATCGCCATGGTGTGGGTTATTTTGACGCTGTTCGGCGCCGTGTGCGTCGGACTGCTCGGCGTCGCCTATATCTATCCGCCGCTGGCCGCGGAAAAATCCGAGACCGTTTTCATGGTGCTCGTCAATTCAATGGTCGCGCCGGTCGTCGCCGGTTTTTTGCTGGCGGCGATTCTGGCGGCCATCATGAGCACGGCCGACTCGCAACTGCTGGTGGCTTCGTCGGCCATGACCGATGATTTTTACCACGTATTTTTGCACAAAAAAGCCTCGCAAAAAGAGCTGGTGTGGGTGAGCCGGGGCGCGGTCATTTTTATCGCCATCATCGCCTTTGTCATCGCCCTCAATCCGCAATCCAGCGTGCTGGAGCTGGTCGCCTACGCCTGGGCCGGCTTTGGCGCCGCGTTCGGGCCGGTCATATTGCTGTCGCTGGTCTGGAAGCGCATGAGCGCCAACGGCGCCCTGGCCGGCATCGTCGTCGGCGGACTGACGGTTTTGGTGTGGAAGCAGTTTTCCGGCGGGATATATGACCTTTATGAAATCGTGCCCGGCTTCTTTTTTTCGATCATCGCTATTGCTGTTTTTAGCGCAGTATCCGTTAAAAACAAACAATTCAAACAATTTTGAAGTAACTATTCAGGGCTTTATTTGACATGATTTACAGGATGAACAGGATTTCAAGTAGGTTTTTATCCGGTAAATCAAAACAATTATCACAATATGGCTTCACAAAATGAGAAAGATGGTTAACTAAACAACAAGCGCTTACGACGCTCTTTATTTGTCGAGTTGAAAAAACGGGTTGAAAACACAAGCCGACAGCCAATTAAGGTGTTCTATGATGGTGAAATCGTCGGTGAGTTTATCGCAGATGTCATAGTGGAA
>JAJRST010000085.1 GCA_024278645.1 bacterium
GATAAATCCACAACGGAACCTTTATCGATATTCGTTTCCTTAGCAAAAGACTTTGGTATTCGAATAGCTAAACTGTTTCCCCATTTTTGAACCTGAATTTGCATAACAACCTCCATTGTTTATACAATGAAGATACAATACTGTTGGTTTATTTGCAAGATATTTTTTTAGCCAGAAAAATTCATTCGTCTTAAAGTCGCAAAGTCTCGAAGGTGCTCAGAAACAATAAAATTAGTGTCTTAAAAGTTGATTTTTGAACAAATCCGGTAAAAATTGAATTTGACAGTTGGATTTTGGGATTTGGAATTGCCGGCTTGTCCGGGTTAGGGCAATAGAAACGTAACTTCAGCTTAAACGCAGGAGCCGTCAATGCATTTCTAAAGGCAAAACTATTACGGGCAAAACCATTGGTTCCAAAATCATAAATTCCAAGTCCTCATGACACCGGAAACGATTTAAAGTGTAAGCTATTAAAATGGGAAATTGTTAATTGTATTGCCCAAAATGGTTTTGCCTTTATTTCTGTCTTAATTTAACAACCACGCCTTCCTGCGCGTAAGACATTGTTTCTTTGAGATTTGAAATCTTCGCGGCCTGATTTTATGAATAATGTAGGGGATATCTTCTCTATCCCTACTATTCCGCAACCGCCGGCAAAATCACCGTAAACGTCGCCCCCTCGCCGACGGCGCTCCGCACCTGGATGTCGCCGCCTTCGCGCTTGACCAGGGTGTACGACAAATACAGTCCCAAACCGGTGCCCGAGGTCGGTCCCTTTGTGGTGAAAAAAGGCGTGAACAAGTGCTGCAAATGCTCCTCCGCAATGCCGACGCCGTTGTCCTTGAACTCGACGATCACCGACTTTTTATCCTCGGAGGTGTATGTTCTGACTCTCAGCTCGCCGCCGTTGGGCATGGCCTGCACGGCGTTGTGGATGATATTGAGGAACACCTGTTTTAGCGAATCCACGTTAATATAGGCGCGCGGCGTATCCCCAAGCGCCAGAAGCGGTTGAATCTTTTGCTGGGTAATCTCCTTGTAGAGCAGCGACATGGTGCTTTTGATGAGCGCCGCCACGTCCACCTTTTCCTTGGCAAATTTGGAATGTCTGGAAAACTGCAAAAGGTTGTCGATGATGGCCGATGACCTTTGAATGCTCGACTTTATAAGCTTGAGTCGCTTATCCACCTCGGGGTTGGAGTGACCAAGCTCGGCCTCAATGGCGTATCGCGCCGTCTCGATTATATTCAACGGGTTGCGCAGCTCGTGAGCGATCCCGGATGACAGCAGGCCAACGGATGCCAGCTTTTCCGCTTTGATAAGCTGTTGTTCCATCTCCTTGTGCTCGGTCACATCCTTTGTATATTCGACGATAAAATCGGGGCGTCCTTCCAAGTCGCGCATGGGAAAAGTCCATATCTGGTAAATCCGGTTCTCATGATAGACTTCAATAAAATGCGATTCGCCGGTTTTATAAGTTTCAAAGGCCGGGCAATTCTCACACGGAGAGGTGCGCGCAAACAGGGTTTCGTAGCACTGTTTGCGCATGAGCGACTTGCCGGTATTGCCGGTAAATTCAAGATAGCGCTTGTTGCCCATCAGCAGCTTGTAATTCGAATCCAGGACGCAAATCATATCCGTGATGCCGTTGAACAGGGACAGCAACCGCTGCTGGCTGAGCTGCAACTGTCGATGCATTTTCAGCTTGTCGCGTATATCGGTGACAAAAAGTTCAACAAATTCCTGCTCCCCGGACTTTACGAGATTGCCGCTCACGTCCGTCGGCACCACCCGTTTGTCGCGATGCAGCAAGTGCAGGTTTTCAATCGTTGCGCGTCCGCTGTCTTTGATGTTTTTAAAAAAACTTTCAATGACCGCCTGTTGATCAGGAGAGACGAGATTGAAAAACGCCTTTTGCCGGCCCTCTTCCACGGAAATCCCCAGCAGGGATTCCGCACTCTGGTTCATCTGCTGAATCTCCAGCGTCTCGGCGTCGACGACAAAGATGGCGATGACGGCGTTGTGGAAAAGATCAAAGTAGCGCTTGCGGCTTTGTTCGAGCTGCTTTGCCAAATTATTCTCTCGAATGGCGCGCAGCAGCACCCGCGGCAACAGGTTGAGCTGTTCCTTTGACTTTGTAATATAGTCCAAAGCGCCGTTTCGCAAAGCTTGCACGGCAATCTTTTCGTCCCCCTGTCCGGTCACCATAATGATCGGCGCCTGAATATCCAGCTTTTTCAACTGCTCCAGCACTTGCAACCCGGTCATTGAGGGCAGGTTGTAATCCAGGGTAATGACGTCGTATTTTTCTTTTGAAGCCAGTTCCACGGCAACCGGGCCGTCGTTCGCTAACTGAACATCAAAGGGGGGTGTATATTTGGTGAGAATAAGTTGAATGAAACGCGCCTGCTGATTATCGTCCTCTACGACCAAAACTCTCGGCGTTTTTTTCATAAGCTGGTTCCTGCATACACATCGCTGTTCTTTCGATGGCCGCACCAATGCGCCATCAACGTTGCTTCCTATATAAAATAGCTAAAACATCACAACCTGCAGAGAAGCATGACGCTAAAAGCTACGGCGTCCGTAAACCAGCGAAAAACCCCAACCCGGACAAGTCGGAAATTTCGAATCCCAAAATCCGGCCGTCAAATTCAACTTTTGCCGGATTCGGTCAAAAGTCAACTTTTAAGACACTAATCTTCCTGCTGTTGCTGCAAAGCTTTTATTTTGGCGGCCAGTTGCTTCGAAAAAAGAGGCGTAAACTCGCGCAACCGTGATTGTTCCTCCTCTTTAAAACGAGAGTCTTGCTGACGAGCCACTGAAAAATTGCCGATATAGGCTTCGCCATGCATCAACAAAAGGCTGATGTGTACGGGCAGGGAATAGGGCAAACCGCTGTTTTCGTTTTCCCGGTTTTCGCTCTGCGTCGAAACCGCGGCCCTGGCCCACCCGAATCCGGTCTCTTGCACGGGCTGCCATGTGCTCCCCTGCGGCAAAAGCTCCTTCAAACCCGGTCGACAGAGGACGAACGGTCTCCCCGCGCCGGCCTGTTCGTCCATAAATGTAACGGAAAAATAGTCGAAAGGAACGAGCGGCTGCAACAGCAGGGCGGCCTGGACGATGACGTCGGCCACATCATCGGCGTCCGCCGCCAGGGTTTCAAGCTTTCCGGCAAACTCGTCCGACGCCTCTTTTTCAAGTCGCCCTCGTCTAATGTTGAATTCGGCGAGCAATGGCGCCAGGCGAGCGGCGACGTCGATGACGACGTCGCTTTCCCGCGACCAGGTTTTGGGCGCCTTGCAGAACAGGACGAAAAGTCCCAGCGTCTTTTTTGCAAAACCCAGGGGAGCTGCGGCCACGGACTGATACTTTAGCTTCTTCGCCATTGACAGCCATTGAGAAAAGCCGGGCTCTTGCGTTACATCGTCTACGAATACGGGACGACCCAGGACGAGCGCGCGATCCATAAATTCGTTTTGTAAGTCGGCGACAACTGAATCATCGGGCCGCTTTGCCTTGCCTTTTATTTCAAAAACGGCCAACGGCGCCAGCGCTCCATTTGGCGCCGATTCCAGGATGGCGACAAAACGCGCGTCAAACCTGTCGGCGATCATCGTCGCCAGGGGCGACAGCGACGTCTGCGGGTCATCCTCAATGACGGTTTCGGTGCAGGACCGGCCGAATTCATAAAGCCAGTGATCGGATGCGGCCGGCCCGCCATCCGACGCCGGCAGGAGGAGCAGCAAATCCTTTTCCTCGTCGTCAAAGCTAAATTTGACGCGTTTTAGTTGATACGTCCGCCCGTTAATTTCTAAAATGCCGGAATCGGCGTTCGGGTGCAACTTGTCTGTTTCTGAAAAAGGCGTGGCCAACACGGCATCCAGGTCGCCGCCCAAAAGTTGAATGGCCGAATCGCTCGCTTCTTCAATACGATCGTTTTTCACATCCACAATAAACGCCGGAAAGGGAATAGACTGTAAAAAGGTCAGGTACTTTTCCTGCCAAAGGTGATTGCTGGTTTGCAGGGCTTGCAAATGGTCCAGCCAGCCCTGCCGCTCCAGGGCAAAAGCCATCAACCCGGCGGCGTATTCGATGAGCTTTATCTCCTCCTGGTTGAACCCTTTTGGGCTCAGCCGCGAGGCATAGATGCAGCCGAGAACGCCGTCCGGCGAATTCAGCGGCGATAAAAGCTCGGCGTTCATCAACGGCAGCACCGGGTCCTGCGGATTGACGCGCGAGACGCTTTTTCGGTGCACGAGAATGTCGGCGCCAAGCGGATCGTTGTAGCGAATGGTGATGCTCTCCGCATCGTTTTGATAGGGATTGTAGGGATTTCTCGCCGCCAAAAGCTGGGCGTCCCTTTTGTTGTGAAAAATCAGAATCGCATTGCAGGCGACAATTTTTTTCAACGCGTCGACCAGGTGAGTCTCGAGACCATACGGATCGGTAATCAACGCCGTCGCCTGATGCAGCTTGTAAAATTTTTCCAATACATCATTATTAACCGCCATGAAAGCGCCGCCTGTAAATGAAACGCAAAACAGTTGCTTTAACACTAAGCTTTTGGGGGGAATTTAACCTGAAAAATTCATTCGCCTCAAAGGCGCCAAGTCTCGAAGGCGCTCAAAAAAATAGAATTTATTATAAACAAAACAAATAGTTTCTAAAACTTTCCACCAACGCCTTCCCATGTGCAAGGCATTGTTTCTTTGAGCATTGGAGCCTTCGAGGCCTGATTTCATGAAAAATGCAGATTAAAAAAGGAAAAGGCGAAATAATAAATATTTATTTTCGCCGGCCGCCTTGCCCGGCATCGTTCAAATAATCGTCTAAATATTTGATTGTCGCTTTTTTCAACACGGGGATGGCTTGCTCCAGGGTCATGGGCAACGCCGCCCCGGCGGCAAACTTGTGCCCGCCGCCGCCAAATTGCTCGGCAAGCGTGTTCACCGGTATATTGCCCTTGGATCGAAAACTCGCCTTGGCGCTGCCGTCCTCCGCCTCTGTAAACATGATGCTGATCTCCACGCTCTCAACCGTGCGCGGAAGTTCGGAAAACCCCTCGGCCTCCCAAATATTAGCCCCGGTTTCCTTGAGCAAATCCTGTGAAAGCACAAACCAGGCGAATTTGTCGTGGTATTCAAAATGCATGTCAGCCAAAAGTCGCCCCTTGAGCCACAAGCGGCTTTTGGAGTCGCTCTCGTAAAGTCTGGAAAAAATAAATTGAAAGCGCGCGCCCCTGTCCAGCAAATCCGCCGCGATCTTGTGCGTCTGCGGCGTGGTGTTGGAATAGCGAAAAGAGCCGGTATCCGTTAAAATGCAGGTGTACAGGGCGTCGACAATCTCCCGGGTAAAGTCGGCATTATTGACGGCGAGCAAGTCGTAAATAAGCTCGCCGGTCGAAGAACATTGTTCATCCACCACCTGCACGGCGCTTACTTGCGCGGCGGCGAGATGATGGTCAATGCAAGCTATCGGAAAGGCGGCGGTTTTGACAATGTCTTGCATGTCCCCCAATCGTTCAAAATCGCTCACATCCAGGATAATTCCGCCGTCAAAAGCGGCAAACAGTTCGCTGTGCTGCGCACTGTCGAATTGCGCGATCCAATTTTGGGCGTCCAAAAAGCCAAAGCACGAGGGCGTGGGATCGGCGTTGATAATGCGAAAGGAGATGCCGATCTGTTGCAAATAATGCGCAAGCGCAATTTCGCTGCCCAGGGCGTCGCCGTCCGGGTTAAGGTGCGTGGTAATGAGTATGTTTTTTTTATTCTGAAGGAACCTGTTGACAGGCTCCCAGCGGTTTTGTATCAAGCGTTAACCTGTTCGTTTAATTGAGATTTGTGTGCACGACGCGAACATTGCCGATGGAATCCGACGCTTTTATGGCAACCTCCTCGCCGTCGCCGACCTGCAGCATAAAGTCTTCGATCCTGGAGTCGAGAATGCCGTCAACCGGATAAATTTTCTCCCAGGCGCGGGCGTCGATGCTATATTCCACAGACTTTATCGGATTCCATTCATCGGCAATTCTAAAAGTTAACACTTTTTTACCGTTATTATTCCCCGGCTTGAGCTTTGTTATGTGCGGCCCGCTGTTGTCAATGATGAAAACGCGGCTCACTTTTTCGCCGCTTAATGTAGAGTTTTCCGGGTTGGCCGGCGCGTCGCTGGCGACGATCTTGATCTCGTATTTCCCGTCCATCATCTGCGCCGAATCCCAACTATAAATATTTGTATTCAAGTTCCTAACCAACAAACGCCAGTTTTGGCCGCCGACCAGGCGATAGTAAAGATCAAAGCTCAACGCATCAAAATTGGGGTCGTCGAACAACCAGTCGATGCTGCGCCACCCCTTTTTCTCCTTCTTGCTCGGCAACGGCGCCGGAAAAGCGATGCCCTTGGTCTTGCCATCGTTTTCATTTTTCACTTCATAATAGTCGCCCGGTTTGTGAATAATAATGGAAGAGATGCCCGGCGCCAGGTTTTTCTGTATGTAGCTGAGCGACACCTTGTCGACCACGGCCTTTGGCGAGGAGAACTCGCATTTCCACCGGACAAATCGCGCCGTCGGACTTTTGATGCGGTAAAACTCGCCCTCTTTTTCCACCGCCGCCCAGGGGCTCCAGGAATTGGACGGCTGTTCCGTGTTGCCGGAACGCGTATAAAATTTCAACGACGACATATTTTCGCCTTCCCAGGTCAACGTGCCCCAAAAAGCGGGCAGACCGGCGTCGATCGACTCCGATTCAAAAGAAGCCTGCGGCGCCGTGCGATCGTTCATCACATAGCAGCGGCCAAGGTTGGACATACCGAGGATGATCTTGTCGCCGCGCGTCCGCAACAGCGCCGTGATGTGCGATTCGTCATTTTTCAACAGGACGGACAACTCGCCGCGCGAGTTCATGGCCAGCAGCTTGCCGTTTTTGCCGCTGCCGACAAGAACGCCGTCGCGTCCATCGGACAGCAGGGATTGAATTTTATCATCCACGCC
>JAJRST010000625.1 GCA_024278645.1 bacterium
ACCTTGATCGAATCCGTTTCCGAGAGGGTGACGATTTCATCGTCGCCGCTTTCTCCGCTTGCTTCAAACGAAAATTGCAGCACCTGCGACGCTCCGAACTGTTCGCTGAAATCGATCTTGTAATCCCGAAGGTCTATGCCCGTCTCTCCCCTGCCGCGCCCGTCGGCTTTTATGGACAGCTCCAGGGGCCTGTTTGTCAGAATATGGCGAATCTGCGGCGATTCGATTGTGACGTCCAGGTCGAGCGGCAGACCGTTTACGATTTCAAAGTCAAGCCGGCCTTGTTTGAATTCAGCCTCGCGAATTTTAATAGCCGGATCAAGCGTCACGGAATCCACATGCTCAACATAAAAAGCCCTGCCGCGCCCGGTGACGCTGCTGACGCGAAAGTCGACAAAATCGACCAGCAGCGATACCGTGGCCTTTGCATCAATTTTCACCTCCCGGCCGCCGGTTCCCGGCGACTCTCCGGAGACATACCACTTGCCCGTCGCCGTAAGCTCCTTGCCGCTGATGTCGATATCCATGCTGTCTTTTTTGCCGGGGGGAATACGATCGATTGTCGGCGAGACAATTTTCACTTCACCGGTGGACGGCTCGATCAATGTGAAAACAATGTTTTGCAGCTCGATGGGCAGCCCGTTTTCAAAAGTCAGCCGGGCAAAGCCCTGCGTCAATCGGATGGAAATGACGTCATTCTCCGGCACAAGCTCGCCCATCACATCGCTGAATTGAAATGGCGGGACCACCGCATTCTCTCCGTCATGCGCGGCGACGTCCGGCGCCAATTCCGCCAACGTAAAGGTGGCGTCATCCGCGTTCAATCGCGGGATCGTCAAATTCGGAATATCCACATCGATGGACTGATCAATATTCGGAATCCGCAAATTGTCGCCGACGCGGCTTTTTTCAAAGTCGCCTTCCGCTCGCAAACCAATCAGACCATCCTCATACGTAAAGACGCTGCTTTGCTCGTCAAGAAGATCATGAATCGTAATATTTTTTGTTGTGAGGGGGATTTGAAGATCGACTTCCCAGGAAGGAGCTTTTGGCTGATCCAAAGCGCAACTGAGAAACACACCCGCACCCAAAAACAAAGAGATTACACAACCCTTCACACCCATCATCCTTCATCCCTTCTGTTTTTATTCGTCCCTATGTGCTGCCTCTCATTAGTTGCGATTCTTTTTAAATATAGTGAATTCCACTCATGATTTCAAGAGAATATATGTAAAAATCAAGCTTTTTTTATTTTTTTTCAAACCAACGAAAACTCCTGTATATCTATTAGAAACATCATATTACACATACAATTGCGACACAGCGATTTGTGTCCTGACAATGTTTTACACCCGCCTAACCCGGACAAGCCGGAAATTCCAAATCCCGAATCCCAAAATCCAACTATCAAATTCAACTTTTGCCGGATTTGGTTAAAAATCAACTCCTAAGACACTATTCTGCAATTCAAATATTGTAATTTCAGGTCGACAAAGTAACCTTAGCGGCGCCAGCGCCGTGCCGATGCCGCGATTAATATACAATGTCGTCCGCCCGAATTGAAACAGCCCCTCGGCATACTTTCGGCCAAGGGCTGTGCGCACCAATAGCGCCCCAAAAAACGGCGCCTGAATCTGGCCGCCGTGTGTGTGGCCGCTCAATTGCAGATCCACGGCGGCCGCTTCAGCCCAATTGATGACATCCGGCGTGTGCGAAAGCAAAATTGCATAATCGTCCTCGGGGACGGATTGCATCAGCCAGGGGATCGCCTCGCGTTCATAGTTATAGTCCGCCCAGCCAAAGGGGTCCTGCAGGGGGACGCCCTGCTCAAAATCTTCGCTCAGCAGCGTATCCCCTGTCGAACTCACCACCAGCAGATCGTCAAACTGGTGCATCCCCGTGCCGTGGCTCCACAAGCCTACGGTTCCGTTTCGAAAAGTGGCGTTACTGTCGACAGCCGTCGCCTGCCAGGTCGTCGGCTCGGGAGATTGCCGCGGCCACACGCGCGCCCGCATAGCCGTCGCCTGCTGCAAATTGTAAACTTCCACTTTGAAGCGATACCATGCATCGGGTAAAATGTTCGTGTCGACATAAATGTCGCCGGGCGGCTGTTCGGCGCCGTGGGGCGACAGGATAAAACTCGCCTCGCCGCCGGTGCGTCGCAGGCGATAAAAGCGGTCATAGCCCTTGTCGAACTGCGAATAAAAAGTGACGCCGACGCCGCCAGCGTCCGGCCTGGACTGGCGAAATTTGCCGGTAAAGGTATAGTTGCTCCATCGGCTGCGGTCGTCGCCGATTAAAAAGTGTGAATAGGAATTACGGGACGACTCGTTCACCTGCAGGCATTGGCCGTCCTCGTATTCGGCGATGAAAAAGTCGGCGACCTCATCCCTGGCAAACTCGGGGTAGTCCACGCCCAGCAGATGAATATTGACGCCGCCGACCCGTAAAACGCGCTGCGAATTGCTCAACACGGCGACGCCGATCTCCTTCATGCGTTGCAGGAACTGATCGCTCACCTCCTTGTCGTTGCCGAAATCGTTGTTGCCGCGGCACACAAAAATGCCTTTTTCCGCATGAAGGAGCTGTAAAAAAGCTGCAATATTATCTATATTTTGCTTAAATTCAGGAGTTGCGGCTCGCTCAAAGATGTCTCGCGTCCGGAAAAAATCGCCGGTAATGACAATGAATTGAGGACGTAAGGAATTGACCTTTTGCGCGACTTTAATTTCATAAGCGCCGAGCTTTTTAATGTGCATGTCGGAAAGCTGCACGAATCGCAGCCCCGGAAAATCTTCGGGCAACTTTGCGGAAGTAAGAGCGACATTTTGCACCTGAAGATTATGGCGTTCAATGAGAAAAGCATAGAGAAAAAGCAGCAGCACTGCAAGACAGGCAATGATAAAAATCTTTTTGATGTTCATTCTTGATCCGTTTCTTTGTTCATAAGAAACTTATTATAATGATTCCGACGCTTCCAAGCAACGATAAAAGGAAAAACAAATGAGCGACAAACAAAATCCCCTGCGCGACGGCATGCGCCTGAAGCGGTCGCCGCAGCCGGGCACAATCATCATCTTTGGCGCCACCGGCGATCTGACCAAACGAAAACTCATTCCCTCTCTTTTCAGTCTGTTTCAGCAAGGTCACTTGCCCACGGATTTTAAAATCATCGCTTTTGCACGGCGGCCCAAGGACGACGACAGCTTCCGCGCC
>JAJRST010000626.1 GCA_024278645.1 bacterium
AATACTCCTGGCCGTCATTCAGTCCTTCGGCCACATAAACCGTCGTATTCCCTACGTCGGTCTGCGTTGTATACTCGCCGGATGCCGTACCGTAGCAGACAATATAACCTGCCAGGTCCTCTTCCTGATTGGCGCCCCACGTAGCAATCAGGCTGCCCGCGCCGGCGGCGCCTGTCCATAACAATAGCAACATAGCAACGCAGATTGAACTGCACACCCGTGCTGCCCGCCGATTTGACTCCATTGCAGTTAATCTGAATCGTCTCATAAGAGCACACCTCCAGTTAATTATTATTAACGATTAATTTCTGCATTCGACAACTCCCCATGGAGTTGTTCATTTATCAAGGGAGGACATCGGGCGAGCATGAGAAAGTTTTTTTCACTTGACACACCACGATTCTCCCAGCGACCCACACAACCAACCGAGATGACTTGGGCGAGCCAATGTGGTTGTGATTTTTACGTTGTCGCGTTTGCTTGCTTTAAAGCAGCTTCCGTGCCAAAGCGAGACAGGGCATCTCCGATTGGAACATTAAACGACAGCCCCGACGCCACACAGCTCTTACCTCTTATTTATAAAGTCTTTACAATATCATGATTTTCGAATAAAATCAGGAGCGACGACCCTTGTATTTTGAAAACGGCCGCCTGGGCGGAAACAGGGGCCATTGTTGTCCCTAAAGGTAAACAGACGTGGCCACCCGATATGGACATGAGGTATACACTCTTGATGATGCAGGAAGCAAAGTTTGAAAATCGAGATCGGGCGACGGCCGTCCCGTCGCTCTCGTTGGGCCGGAAGATACAGGGGAATGGCACGGCGGCGCGCTTGATGTTGCGCTGTCGGCAAGACAAAACAGCAGCGTCGTTTTTTTAGGAATACGGAGTTGGGATGACAAACAGAGATCGAGCGGAATCGGATTGAACAGCGCCTGATGACGCCGGCGATAAATCATTTTGCCGGACGGCGCCGGCGACAAGAGCGCTCCGCGCGGCTCCCCCATGTACCATGTTGTGAAAAAAAAGAATGAATATCTTGGTGTATTGGTGTCCGGATGTCGATGCGAACAAAAGTTGCGTAACAAAAGCAGGAAACAAAGAAGCGTTTTAACCATTGACATAGGGCAGGAAATTTTATATATTTTAGTACCGCTATGTAGCCACCCATTACGACTCTTAGCGGCCCTTAGCTACCAGCCGAGATGACTTGGGCGAGTCAGCTGGTAGCTACTTTTTTTTATACCTCTGCATATTCATACGTTTTTCTTTCCATGAGTCGTTCCGTGGCCGAGACGATCGCCTCTGTTTCGGCGGCGGATATGGGTTTGTAGGCCTGGTAGGTGATGCCAAGCTCGGCGGCCATCTTACGAATTCTCGTATTCATATCATCCGTTATCAAAATGACAGGAAGCCGGGGACGCAATCTCCGAATGACCGGAAGAATTTCGATGCCCAGCACGCCGGCAAGATCCAGATCTAATATCAACAGATCCACATCGTTGTCCAATATTTCGAGGAGGATTTTTACCCCACGCTGAACAAATCGTACGTCGAAATAGGAACCGGACAGTTTTGTGTAAAGATGCTCAAAGACTTGGTAGTCGAACGTGCCGATAACAATTGTTTTTCTTCTCATGATGTTCTAGTCCTTGATTTGGCAATGTTTAGTTTATTTCTGCCCTACGTTACACAACTACCATGCCAAAAAGTCGCCGCAGCACGCCACATCGATAAACATTGTTTTTAATAGATTTATGTACACCCAAACATCACACGTCCATTGGTTGTGGCTTTTAGGTCACGTGAGGGGCGACAAAGGAGGGTTTTTAATTATTGTTTTTATTTAACTAACACACCCCACAGAAAACGCCCGGCGTGTCCCTTCAAGTGGGCAAAAAAAATCCCGTCGCCGGGCGCGGGGGACGGGATGGAGTGCTTTTCCAGGTCAGCGGCCGTCAGCCGTTCTTTTTGCGGATATCGATGTCCAACGACTCCAACATGCGATATATGGATTTTCGGTTCAGCTTTGCTTCCTGCGCCACCTTGCTGATGTTGTTGTTATGCTTTTCCAAAAGTCCGGTCAGGTACTGCCGCTCGAACGCTTTCACAATGCGCTCCTTGGCGGACTTGAAATCCAGATCTTCCGAGGTATCCAAAAACACGCTCTTTTTTGCCGGCCGGATCGGCTCGGGAAGATTCTCCGGTCGTATGACCTCCTTGGTGGCCACGGCGACGGAGCTTTCAATGGCGTTTTGCAATTGTCGCACATTGCCGGGCCACGCGTACTCTTGAAGAATGAGCAAGGCTTCCGGGGAAATCTTTTCCACTTCCACAAGACCGATGTTTCTGTACTTTTTCAAAAAATGATAGGCCAATATCGGAATGTCCGCTTTTCGCTCGCGCAACGGCGGAATGTGTATGTGAACGACATTGAGGCGAAAGTACAAATCCTCGCGCAGCTTGCCCACTTCGATGAGTTCGAGAGGATCCCTGTTGGTGGCGCTGATGATTCTGACATCGATATCCCGCTCCTTCAGGCTGCCCAGTCGCCGCACTCTTCGCTCTTGCAACACCCGCAACAGCTTGGGCTGCGTATGAATGGGCACCTCGCCGATTTCATCCAAAAAGATGGTGCCTTTGTGCGCCGCCTCAAAAAGACCGGCCTTGTCCGCCGAGGCGCTGGTAAAGGCGCCCTTGACATGCCCGAACAGCTCGCCTTCGAGCAGCGATTCCGGCAGCGCGCTCACCACCACCGGCACAAACGCCTCTTGCGCGCGCTGGCTGTAGTGGTGGATGCCGCGGGCGATGACCTCCTTGCCGGTGCCGGTGTCGCCGGTGATCAACACATTGGCATTGGTCTGCGCCACCCGCTTTACCTGGTCGAAAAGTTCGAGCATCACCTGGCTGGTGCCCACGGCGCCGTAAAAGCTGGTTTCCTCTTCCAGGTCCAGCCGGCTTTTAAGAAACTGGTTTTCGCGCTGCATTTTGGCGAATTTGAAGGCTCGTTCCACGGGCATCAAAATATCGTGATGCGTCTGCACCACTTTGGGGATAAAATCGAACACTCCCTTTTTAAAGGCGTCTCGCGTGACCGAGACGTCGCCGTGCGCGGTATAAAGAATAACCACGACGTCCGAGTCAATGCTTTTCGCCTGCTCCAAAATCTCGATGCCGGAGCGCGGCTTTTCCATTTTCAGATCGGTAATGACAACCAGCGGCCGCTCCTTTTGAATAAGCGCCAGGCCCTCCGCCGAACTGGTGGCCTTTAAGCACTTGTAGCCGGAACGTTGCAGCAGGTCGCCAATGGTTTTTAAAATCTGTTCCTCATCATCAATAATGAGAATCTTGTTATCGCTCGGATTATTCACCACCATTACGATTCCAATTTATATTTATTTCACTTTTAATTGTTTTCTAAACCTTTGCAACGGTCAACATAATATTAACCGTCGTACCCTGGCCGGGCGTGCTCAGGATTTCAATGCTGCCGTTGTGATTTGAGATAATGCCGTAACAAACGCTCAGCCCCAGCCCGTTATGGTCGCCATCCTTGGTTGTGAAAAAGGGATCGACCACATATTCAAGATGTTCCGGCGCAATGCCCTCGCCATTGTCGACGACGGCGATGTTGATGAAATCATGAAACTG
>JAJRST010000627.1 GCA_024278645.1 bacterium
ACCGTCCAAGATCTCAGGTCCAGACCTTCCCGTTGTTCCGGCGTCGTTTTGTTGACAAGCAGATCATAAGTGAAATTAGGCCCGCCGCTGATTTGCGCTTTGTACTTTGAGATCGCCTCCAGCATCCGGATCGGCCGTTGCAAAAACGCCGCCGGCGGCATGTAAACGACATGACCGCCAATATACATGGCTTCCAGCAATCCACCAATAAGGCCCATGTCGTGGTACGGAGGCAGCCATATCACGCCGACCGAATTTTCGTCAACATGAAAGCCTTTGGTGATCATGGAAAGGTTGTGCAAAAGATTGCCGTGCGACAGCATGACGCCCTTGGGATTGCCGGTGGAGCCTGACGTGTATTGCAGAAAGGCCAGATAGTCGCCGGAGATATCCGGCTGACGCCACTTTTCTTCATAGCCATCCAGGTCAACATCGGTCGCTTCAAAAGGAATATGCTTCAGTTCCTCGACCTCGGAAAACATGGACTGTATTTTTTTGATCAATGATGTAGAGGTCAAGGCGATTGTCGCTTCAGAGTCATCGATAACAGCCTCGAGCCGTGTAAGGTTTCGATTGTTTCGCGGCGGATACGCGGGCACGGCAATGACGCCGGCATAGAGGCAGCCATAGAATGCGGCCATGTACTCTATCCCCGGCTGGAACAGCAGCAGCGCTCTTTCCCCCGCCAGACCAAGCTCCTGCAATCTTGCAGCAATTTGTCTGGCTTTTTTATCCATTATGCTGAAAGTGAACTGCGAGGTTTCGACCTCGCCATCAGCCAGATAGGTATAAAGAACTTTATCGCCCATGTTTTCCGCTCTCAGCGTCAGCGCCTCGACTAACGTCCGCGGGTCAAACACGGGTTCATTTTTTCGCCTCATGTGTTTCCCCAAATTTTCCCCGATACACCAGCTTTCAATAAAAGCACGATTACACGAAAGGGGTCAAAGACCACAAGCGTCGCTTTTATTTTAGCATGCTCATTACTCTTTTTAGCCTGTACCAATCTAGAAAAAATAAGCAATCGCCGTGAACACGAAAGAGACCAGTCAATAATTATATTTTTATGTTAGTAATCTTCCTTTACGCCTTGAAGGAACGACCTTGTAACCTGTAATACTGTGTGATTTTTTCCCGAGAATTTCTCAACTTTATTGCTTGGCTTTATTAAACAATTAAATTTCCAAAGTATTTCATAAATCTACACGTCAGAGCAAATTGATTTGTACAACCACTCGTTGTTGTTGAACGATGATTATTGCTAATATCGCTCACCATAGGCTATAGTTGCTTAAAAATCTCAAGAGATGCTTGTTACCAACGTAACATAACCTGTTGCGGTAGGTGCTTTCTGCCGGTATCCGTACAAAATCGCCCGCGAATTACAACATAATTCAAATCCTTTAACACAACTCAACGGCGCTTATATTCCGTGAACCCCGTTCATGTCATAAAAAACACCATTTCCCACTTTTTATTTTTACTAATACAATACGAACGATCTTTGTATTATGCCGATCATCATCGCCATTTTACCATAATTTGTGCTAAACTTCAAAGATGGGAGATCACTGATGCTCTTAAAATACATGCCACTCATAATTCAGATCACAATAACGGCCTGCAAACTGCAACTTTAATTCAGAACGAACAAGCAACTACTTTGCCAGCAACCCTCGTTTTCCATTATTATAGCTAATCAAGCACTCGCTGTTATTTCCCCGTGTCGCTAAATATAGATGAAAGAAACATCAATGTCAAGCATCTATTCTATTAACATTGCAAGACATATTATAAATTAACGAGTTATCCGACATCGCACCACCTGGATAAAACAACTCTATATTACACAATTTCAGATATTTAAGATCAAAGGCCTGCGCCTAAATTTAAAACCGACGAGAGATCAAGTATTCATTCAACGCCTTTATTCTGTACCATTGATAGACAGTGTCTCACAATGGAACAAACAACTTTTTTCAATGAGAATATCGTTTCAAAGCGACGCTTCTGCCATCAGGCGCTCGACCGGCCTTACAGCGAGGCAAGAATTCCACCGTCCACATAAATAATCTGGCCGTTGACGAAATTCGAGGCTTCCGACGCCAGATAAATGGCCGTTCCGATGAGCTCCGTAGGATTTCCCCAACGGCCGGCGGGCGTGCGTTTTTTCAGCCAGGCGTCAAACTCCTCATTGTCGGCCAGAACCTGCGTCATCTCCGTAATAAAATAGCCGGGGCCGATGCCGTTCACCTGGATATTGTATCGCGACCAATCGACGGCCATTGCCTTGGTGAGCATTTTCAATCCGCCCTTGGCGGCGGCGTAAGGGCCGACCCTGTTGCGGCCAAGTTCGCTTAATAAGGAGCAGATGTTTATGATCTTGCCGCGACGGCGCTCTATCATCCGTTTTGCAACCTGCTTCCCCATTAAAAATGGGGCCTTTAAATTTACATCCAGCACTTCCTTGAAATCATTTTCAGAGATTGTCTCCAACGAACCGCGTCGCTGAATGCCGGCATTATTGATTAAAACATCGATTTCGCCGATGTTGCTCTCGATCTCCGCCACGGCGGTCTTCACTTGCGCCTCATCCGTCACATCGAACGGTTTCGCATAAACATTAATATTAAGGCGCTGCAGCCGCATCAAAGCAGCGTCGAGTTTATCCTTGTTGCGGCCATTCAGAATAATCGTCGCGCCGGCCTCAGCGAGGCCGCGGGCAATGGCGTAACCCAGTCCGCCGCTTGAGCCTGTGATGAGAGCAATTTTTCCATGGATATCAAAAATGTCTTTCATTGTTTTCAATCCTCAAAGTGTCATTTCATTAAAATATTTTTTATATTCCATAAGCGGTTTGCAAGAGAAAATTATTGTGAAAATTTCGCCAAAACAACAAATATTTGCTTA
>JAJRST010000628.1 GCA_024278645.1 bacterium
GCGCGGCCGATAATGTTGAATATCTGCGAAGGCACGACCGCCGCCTGGTACAGCGCCAGCGACGGCAAGTCCAGCAGCCCCGGAATGAAAAGGCTGTCCAGCGAACCGATGATGGTGACCGACGCCTGGCTGCCCATGAACAGCAAACCCGTGGTGTGCATGTCCCTTGGGACCGGCCGCTCGCCATGCGGCAGCCGGGCAAAGGCGTAACGCACATTGACCATGGCCACGACAACAATGATACCGTAATAAGCGAAAATCGCCGCTTGCGCCGAGGATATTTTTAAAACAAACATACAAAGAACGGCGACAAAAAAGAGGCCGCGAAAGCCGTTCAACATTAAAATAGCCTGCGAATATTTGGCCTGGCTGCGCATGAGATTGGAAAGAAACAGCGTTGCCACATAGGCGACAAGCGTGAAGAATAGCGAGATCGCCCACAGCCGCGGGAGACGATAGACGAACGCGGCGACGACCACGCCGAGCAGCGCGATGACGCCGCCGATGCCGACAATCGTGGTCAGCGCGCCGCGCCACCGGTATTTTTCTAGGCCGTGTCGGCTGAAAAAACGCGCCGTGGCCACGTCCTGTCCCCATACGGCCAGGGGGCCGATGAACAACACCAGCGTGCGCATGAGCGAAAACTGACCGAACGCTGTCGGCGACAGGGTCCTTGCCAGCAAGATGGAGGACAGCGATGCAAAGAGCATGATCAGCGCCAGCACAAAGGAGACGCCGCCAATATTTAACGCCATTTTTTTCAACATCGGATATTCGGAACCCACGGATAAATTAAGATCGCGCTCGCCGGCGACGATCGATGAGATAGGCGGAGACGGCGATCGCCATCATGGCATAAAACGGCGCATAGCCGCCGGGAGGATGCTTGTCGACCATGCCGTGCACGCAAAAGGCGGTCAGCCCTCCCAAAATGCTGATCGAAGTGAGCGCTATAAGCGGCGATGGCGAGGAGACTGTTTTCAAAAGCGTGGCGATAAAAGAGAAAAGCATGAGCATCATCATCGAAAAGCCGACAAAGCCGGTTTCGCCGGCCACCAGCAAATACATGTTATGCACCGGTCGCGGGATAGTCGTGTAGCGCATGGCGCGGACCGAATCGTTGAACTCGCGCATGTTGACTTGGTAATTATTGATGCCGACGCCGCCGATCGGGTGGGCGGCGATGACATTCAGCGCAATCTGAAACATTGGAATTCGGCTGGCGGCGGAGCCGTAATCGTCGCCAAAAATCCGTTCCGTCAGCATGTCGGAAAAGGCGACGACGACCAACGCCATGAGCAGCACCGCGGTGATCGCCGGTTTAATGATCATTTTCATATCGATATGCCGGTTGCGCAGGGCAAAGAAAAGAAACACGGCAAAGGCCATGATAAAGCCGATCCAGGCGCCGCGGGTGCCGGTCATGATCAGGATAATCAGGCTAAGCCCGAAAACGGCGATGGCGGTAAAGCGGAGCATTTTTTTCTTTTCCACAAGAAAAGCGCTGAGACACAACAGCACCAAAGATTCAATATAGGTGGCCAGCTTGTTGGGATGTCCCAGCGTGCCCATCACCCGCCACAAAGAGCCGTCGCCGTCCGGGTCCGGCGGCGCTTCGCCGAGGAACTCGAGTCCCAGTCTTCCGCCCTTGAGGATTTGCAGGCCGGAGATCAGCCCTTCAATGGCCAGCGTTCCGATCAACGCCCAAACGACGATGCGCAGGTCTTCCTCATCTCGTATGTGATTGATGAGCATGAAAAAGAGCAGCAGCACCTTTAACATGCGAAAGATTTCCATGAAAGCGAGGTCCAGGCGCGGCGCCCACAACATGGTCAACGCGGCGGCTTCAAAATAGAGGATCGCCGGGAGCGCGACGCGGGCAAAAAAGACAGTATAGGGACGATCCCGTGAGGCGATCTCGATGAGCCATATCAGCAAAAGACCAAGTACAAAAATATCGGACATGGTGATGCCCGCGGTGGAAGCGCCCGCCTGTCGTTCAAAACTGTGCATAAAGTTGACGTCAAGGTGAATGGGAATGAGGAGGATGGCGCCGATCATCAGGAATCGACGCAAATCCTTGACCAGCAGCAGCACAAAAGGAAAGCCTAGGCCGCCGACAATGGCAAAGAGCACTTTGTTCGGCATGTGGGCTGCGTAGGATAATGCTAGGCCGACGAACAAACCAATAAACAGAAACAATAGAATGTGAACGAATTTGCTTTTTAGGGTCAGTTTGGCCATGGCAGCAGGGTTACTCAAAACGTTCCGTGGAAGCCAGCGGTTGCCGATAGCTTACGCTCGCCGGCAGCGTCGAGGGTTCAATGCGCGGCTCATCCTGTTCATCGTTCATTTTTGCTCCGAGAGCATAGTATAGCTTGTAAAACTTTATCAACCCCATGGCCATGAACATCAACACGTAAGGTTCGATGGGAATGCGGTAACGAACCTCGGCGTAAATAAGCGAATAACCGAGGGACAACGCCGCAATCGTCAACAGCAGCAGCAATTTTCGGCGCTCCAGCGGATGCGAGGCAATCAGGCCAATGACGGCGAATATGAAAACAGGCAGCATCACCAAAACGCTCATCATCAGCGCCATTTTCCACAGCGTACTTTTCAGGCTGACAATGCGCCGGTCTTTTTGCCGAATACTTTGCAAATACTCCTCGGACTTTGTGTCCAGGCGATCCGGGTACAACGCCCAAAAGTGGCCGAGTTCGCTTATCATGTACTGCAACGAACGCCCCGGGTGTTTGAGGTAATTGCCGACTATGGCCCCCATTTTGTCCTTATCCGTACCTTTTGGATTTTTCCGCAAATACTCGGTGGTATCCTCAAAGCCGGACTCGATGCGTTTCTTTTGCGCTTCGAGGTCATCCAGTTCGGGGAACGCCGTGTGCGGCACCGGGCGCACCAGGGTAAATCGTTCATATTTGTGATAATTGCGCAC
>JAJRST010000086.1 GCA_024278645.1 bacterium
ATGACAATGGCGCTGACGCCGAGTAAAAAATCGAGCGTCGCATCCAGAAAAGCGTCGATCTTGACCAGGGCAATGTTACGGTTGATGTATTCGATGTTCTCCCGTTTAAAGGATTCTATTTCCCAATTTTCACGCACGTATGATTTTATCACCCGAATGCCGGAAAAGTTTTCCTGCGCTTTGGACGTCAACGTCGAGAACTGTTCCTGGATAAAGTTGAACAGCCGGTGTATTCGGTTGATGCTGCTGTACATAATGACGACCACCAAAGGCAGCGGCGCCAGGGCAAACAATGTCAGCTCGACGCTGATCTGAAACATAAAGTGCAGGGCAAAAATGAACATGACAAAAGTGGACAGCGCTTGCACCAGGCCAAATCCCGTCAACCGTTGTATGGCGCGCAGGTCGTTTGTCGCCCGCGCCATAAGATCGCCGGTTTTGTTTTCCCGGAAAAATCGCCGCGACATTTTTTGCAGATGTTTCATATAGTCGTTGCGGATGTCAAAATCGACGTATCGGGCGACGCTGGCCAGGGCGATGCGCGAAAACATGCGCATAACCGCCAGTCCGGCCGCGATGCCAAAGAGCAGCAGCGCAAAACGCAAAAGCACCCGACTTGCGCCGTCGCCATGCAGAACAAATTGTGCGACAAAAGGCGGCGGGGTCGCCGCCGAGAGCGCTCCCTTTGCGCTGATATAGTCGATTGCCGCCCCAAGCACCAGGGGCGAAATTGTTTGCAGGCCTACCGATAAAATGACGTTGACAAAACCGAACAGGATTAAACGCCAATATTTTTTTATATAAGAAAAAAGAAAGCGGGTGGCTGCTTTATTCTCTGCTCTCATGGATCCCCTTGTTTTCGTTCAAGCGCTAAATATACAAAGATGGATGATTAAAATAAAGTTTTTTCTCCGGTTGTCCGCAAATTTGTTTCATAGTAATACTATAATATTTAGCTGGTCCGGTTCTTGTTTCCCATGCAAGGCGGAGGCGAGAGTTGACCAGGGTAAAAGAGAGAACAAAATCCCACCTCGTACGTCTTTATGCCTAAATTTGCAAAAAGCAGGAATAGAGTGCGAAGAAATTCGATTACAATCACAATACTCTTTTGATAACTAATTAACAAGGATACCATGAAAAAGCGTCAATTTATTATTGTAGCAAGCCTGGCATTCATTGTTGTGGGCAGTGTTATGCTCATGCAATTTCTCGCAGCGCAAAAGAAGGACATCCCCCGTCGCCCGCCGGCCGTCGGAGAGAGGTGGGTCAAGGCGGAGCCGGTGCTCTATAAAACCATTGAAACAAAAGTTGTGGCCCAGGGGCGCGTGGTCTCTACGGCAGAGGTCGAGGTGGTTTCCGAGGCCTCGGGAAGAATCGAGCCGGGCTCGGCGCCGCTCAAAAAAGGACAAAGATTCAGCAGGGGGGATACGCTGCTCATTATTTACAAGGATGAAGCGGAGCTGGCGCTAAAGGCTTTAAAGAGTCAGTTCCTCAATCGTGTGGCCAATCTTCTGCCGGATATAAAAATAGACTTTCCCGAAAAATATGACGCGTTCGTCGATTTTTTCAACACTATCGATCTTGATCAGGACTTTCCTCCGTTGCCGGAAATTAAATCCGAAAAAATGAAAATCTTTCTAAGTCGCAACGTGCTCAACGATTACTATTCGATTAAAAAGGCTGAAAAAAGATTAAAGCGTCATACGATTATTGCTCCGTTTGAGGGCACTTATACGAACGTGCTGCTGCAGGTGGGCGCTTATGTCAATATGGGCGGCCGCATCGGCAGCATTATCCGCACGGACGCTCTTGAAGTGGAAGCGCCGGTTGAAAATTCCCAGGCGCGATTCATCCGCGTCGGCGACCCGGCGATTTTGACCTCTGCCGGCCGACATATCAAATGGAAAGGCGAGGTCGTTCGCATATCGGATTTTGTCGATATCGCCACGCAATCGCGCAGCATCTTTATCAACGTGCCGCTGCACAACCAGGCGCAGCTCTACTCGGGGGAATACCTCACCGTCGAACTGTCCGGGGACGCCATTGAAAAGGCCATGGAAATACCGCGCAATGCGGTTTTCAACTATGATGAAGTTTTCGTGGTCGTGGACGGCAAGCTGAAGAAACGCCGGATTGAAATCCTCAAGATGAACGAGGAGACCAGCGTCTTTCGCGGTCTCGAAGAGGGCGTGTATGTGGTGACGCAACCGCTCATCAATGTGGCTGAAAATACCAGCGTCAAGATACTGGAAAAAGATCAACCGGCAAAAGCGGAGAATAATCGCACAGGTCGGACTGCCGCAGCTCAACAGTAGAAACGATAAGGAATATGCAAAGATAATACTATGCGAAAAATTATATCCGCCTTTGTAAAGTACCCGTTTTACGCCAATCTGATCATCGCCGTCGTCGTCATTGCCGGCTTTATATCGTTAAACCATATCAAAAAATCCTTCTTTCCCGAATTTACCAGTCGTTTCATTTCCATTAGCGTGTATTACCCCGGCGCTTCTCCCATCGAGATGGAAGAGGGGGTGACCTCGAGAATCGAAGAGGCCGTTCGCAGCATTGTCGGCATCAAAGAGATCACTTCAACATCATCGGAAAATTATGCCAGGGTGCTCATTGAGACGACGGGGCGGTACGACATTGACGAAACGTTGATGGAAGTGAAAAACGCCGTGGACGGCATTTCCGCCTTTCCATCGGCGGCGGAGCGGCCCATTGTTTTTAAACAGCGAAGCATCACCCGGGCGATGTTTATCAGCCTCTCGGGCACGGAAGACCTGTTTACATTGAAAAAATACGCC
>JAJRST010000629.1 GCA_024278645.1 bacterium
CGACGCGGGCTTCATTTTGCTTGTCGGACTGCCGGCGATCGTAATTCGTATGGTTTGGCGACAACACGTGATCGCCCACTTTTTTGCCGTTGATGGTCAGTTCGTAATAGCCCAGACCGCTGATGTAGGCGCGCGCTTTTTCCCCGGCGTCGGACAGGTGAAATGACTTGCGAAAATAGAGGGCGGGATTTCTGTTGCTGATGTCCGGATCGTCGGTCTCCTCGATGCCCGTCCATTTGGCCCGCCAGTCGGACGGATTGAGCGCCGTCTCCCAGGTTGCGGCGTCGCTCCACCCGGAGGCGCGATCCTGCTCGTCCCACACGCGCACTTTCCACCAGCATTTTTCGCGACTGTTCAGCGGCGCGCCCGCGTAAACCACGTGAAGCGACTGATCGGAGGCGATCTTGCCGCTGTCCCATTTGTCGCCGATGTTTTGCTCGAGTTTTTCCTTGCTGCCGGCGACGAGAATGCGAAAAGCGGACTGCCTGATCTGCGGTCTGTCGGCGTCTAGGCGCCAGCTCAATCGCGGCTGCGGCGCGTCGATGCCGAGCGGGTTGCGCAGGTATTCGCAGGTCAGGGCGGCGGGCGTAAAACGATTTTGCTTTTCGCAGGACAGGGAAACGAGAACAAACAACATCAGCGAGGCCGGAAGCAAACGCCCGGCGGGTCGTAAAAAAACACCTAAATTTTTCCGTGACATGGCGTGGGATCTTTCTTATGATGTTTAAGGGGTGATCAACAGCTTTATTTGATAGAACTGTAATATATGAAAATATGCCTAACAATTCTATAAAAAATGCGAGTGCGGAGAGCTCGTTCGCTCATCGTGCAGCCGGGGCGAGGCCTTTGGGGATCCGCCAAGAGCAGAGCTTGGCGCCATGGCTCAGTACACACCACGAAGAGTGATCACCGTCTCCAAGCCGGAACTTGGGGACGAGGACATAATATTGTTGCATTTCAAAGCCAATATATGTATTATATACATGACAAGTATTACAAATATTACAATCTATTCAAAGGAGACCTCATGGGAAGACAAACCATAACTGTGAGCTTGCCTGAAAAGTTGAGTGAAAAATTAAAGGCCTATTGTTCCCACTCGGAACGTCCTAAATCCTGGCTTGTTCAAAAGGCATTAGAAGAATATTTTGACAACATGGAAGAGTTAGAAATTGCCCTCGCCCGGAAGCTGGATCTAACTGATGAGGAAATGACTTTAAAAGATGCCAGGAGGGAGCTTGGCTTATCAGGTTAAATTAAAAAAATCGGTTCTTAAAGATTTGAAAAAGCTAGATCCCGGGGAAGGAGAAAAGATATTACAAGCCGTAGAAGAAAAATTATCCGACGATCCTTTTAAAGGCAAAGCTTTAAAAGGCCGATATCAAGGTCTGTATCGGTTTCGCTTTGGCGTCTATAGAGTCATTTATGAGATTAGAAAAAGTGAACTGGTTGTCCTTGTTCTCCGCATCAGCCATCGAAAAGATGCTTATAGCGGCATCCTGTAGCATTGTGACGATAATTTAACCCAGCCAAACAGAGCCTTGGCGCCATTGCTCCGCACGTCTCCAAAAGGGCGGTTTTCGCTCAAGCCGGACAGATTGTGAAAACAAGGCTTCAACCTTGCTCAGCCTGACAGGCAGCAGGCATTTTCACACGGGCTGTGGAGCTTGTCGGCGAGAATAAAAATTAATTTGGATTTCGTTGCAAACTTTATTATATTATGTTAACGTTATCAGTTATCGGTAACATTATGTCAACCCCCATTCGAATCTGCAACGGGAGCATCCAATGAGAGAAAGAAAAAGTGTCTATGCCGCAGTATGCGTCATTGTCGTGCTATTTATGTTTGTTTCTCCGACCCGGGCCCGGGAAGACCTGAGGGAATATCAACACGGCATCGATTTTCTGCCGCGCGGCGACGGCGGCTATTGGCTCATCTGGGCCAGCTCCGGCATCCCACCCACGGGGGCGAGCAGCGACGGCTCCTGGACGCATGACATTTACTATTCGAACATTAACCCGCAAAATCCGGCGTTGTCGCCGGTGAAAATTATCTCCAATCCCGAAGCGCAGGAGCCGGCCAGTTCGGCCATCGCCGCGGACGGGCATATTATGATCACCATGGAGGACGGCTGGAACGCCAACAACGTGGTGGCGCAACGCTTTGGCGTTTACGATCAAAATATGAATCCCGTGAAACCCTATCCCAACACTATTCTGGATGGCGGCCATTCCGGACACGTCGCCGCCGTCGGCAATCGTTTTGTCGTTTTTTATTCCGAAGGCTGGGTGCAGGGCGGCGGCGTCGACAACCTGGGCTCCGGCGACGATGTAATGCTGAAAGTGTATGACTCCACCGGCAACGCCAAAAGAGAAAAAAACATTTCCGTGGGATCGTCCTATCGGGACTGGTGGCCGATGATCGCCGGATCGCCGACTCGCGCCCTGCTGCTTTGGCAGCGCTTTGTCAACGGCCAGGAATATGTGGACCTCATGTATACGCTTTATGATCCCTACAGCGGCGAGCTTGTCAAGGGCAACGCCAGGATCGCCTCCGGCGTTAGATACTATACCTACGATGCCCAATACATCGCTTCCATTGACCGCTTTCTGGTGGCGGGCGCCTACAAGAACGGCGGCGGTTTCGCCTTTCTCGTTGACAACAACGGCCGGGTGACGGCGATTAACAAAAACTTGCCGGCGCTCATCCGCGAGGCGCAGCCGGCGATAAAAACGGCGGACGACGCTGCGTTTGTCGTATACCCCAAACGTCCGAACGGACTTTATGTGCTGTCGCTAACCGATTCGACCATCTCCCTGAACAACGAGATTGC
>JAJRST010000630.1 GCA_024278645.1 bacterium
TCCATGCCAAAACCCATTGAAAAAATCCTGCTGCTCGGCGTCGACCTGCTCACCATCAACATGGCCTTTTTCGGTTTTTTGCGCTTGCGCAGCACGGCGCATTTGTTCGTTGAAAAGGATTTCAGCTTTCTTTTGGTCATCTCGCTGCTGTTGTATGCGTTTTGGCTTTTGCTTTTTCTGTTCACCGGCTTGTACCAGTCCTGGTACACAAAGTCGCGATTTGACGAGTTGATCGCCGTGTTCAAGTCGGTGAGCTTTGGCGTATTGGTCATCTTTTTGCTCACCTTTGAGCCGGAGCAGGACCTGTCCTCCGGCCCGACGCTTGGCCGCATGTTGATCCTCAGCTACTGGGGCTTGATGGTCCTTTTTGTCGGCGGGGGGCGCATGTTGCTGCACACCATCCAACGCAAGCTTTTGGAAGCGGGCATCGGGCAACGCAATACGCTGATCATCGGCTGCAACGAAGCCGCACGGGCGCTGGCTGAAAAGATCAAAAGGTACCCGGCCCTTGGCTATCGGGTGATCGGCTTTGTCAGCGTGGATAAAAAAGACGTCAAATCGGGAGGCGGCCCGCCGCTGCTTGGCCACATTAAAAAGCTGCGCTCCATCGTCGAAAAGCACAATGTGGAAGAGGTGATCCTGTCGCTGGGCAAGGCGTCGACGAAAAAAGTGATCGAGGTGATCGGTCATTGCGAGGAGCTGCCGGTGCGCATCAAAATCGAGCCGGACCTGTACAACATCGTCCTCGGCCAGGCGCGCACGCACCAGATTTACGGCTTTCCGCTCATCGAGATCCATCCGCAGTTAATGCCGCCGTGGGAGAAAAAGGTCAAGCGGCTCATCGACATCCTGTTTTCGCTTTTTGGATTGGCTGTGCTGTCGCCGCTGTTGATTCTTGTCGCTGTTTTAATAAAAATCGAATCGCCCGGCCCGGTCTTTTTCAAGCAAAAGCGGGTCGGTCTGGGCGGCAGGATTTTTACTGTATACAAGTTCCGCTCCATGATTCAAGACGCCGAGCGCTACACCGGGCCTGTGTGGGCCGGCAAGAGCGACCCGCGCATCACCAGAATCGGCCGCTTTATCCGCAAGGTGCGAATCGACGAGTTCCCGCAGCTTATCAACGTGCTAAACGGCGACATGAGCCTGGTGGGGCCGCGGCCGGAGCGACCCTATTTTGTCGATCGCCTGAAACGCGAATACCCCTATTACACGCGGCGGCTGCAGGTCAAGCCCGGCGTCACCGGCTGGGCCCAGGTAAAGGGCAAGTACGACGCCACCATCGAGGATGTGAAGGAAAAGCTGGATTACGATCTTTATTATATCGACAATATTTCATTACGATTGGATTTTCGCATCATGTTTTATACTATTTACGTGATGCTGAGATTTAAAGGACAATAAGCAAAAGAGGCGTTAAAATGTTGGATCTGAAATTCATACGTGAAAATCCGGATGCGGTGCGCAAGGCGGTCGCCGACAAGCGCGAAAAAGCGGATGTCGATGCCTTGCTGGAGCTGGACGTAAAACGACGCGAGATGATCGGCAAGGTCGAGTCGGCGCGGGCGGAGCAGAACAAGGCGACGCAAAAGATTGCGCAAATGAAAAAGGCCGGCGAGGATGCCTCGCCAGCTATTGCCGAAATGCGGCGCCTTTCCGATTCCATCAAGGAGATGAACGATCAGCTCAAGGAGATCGAGGCGCAAATATATGAGCTGCAAATCCGCATCCCCAACATCCCGGACGCCTCCGTCCCGGTCGGCGGCGAGCAGGACAACGAGGTCGTCAAGACGTGGGGCGAACTGCCGGAGCAGGACTTTCAGCCGCTGCCGCATTATGAAATTGCCGAAAAGCTCGGCCTCATTGATTTTGCGCGCGCCTCGCGCATGTCCGGCTCTTTTTTTGTCAGCTATCGCGGTTTGGGCGCCAAGCTGGAGCGGGCGTTGATCAATTTTATGATCGACATGCACGTGGAAAAGCATGGCTACACGGAAATCTTTCCCCCCTTTGTGGTCAAACGCGAGGCCATGTTCGCCACCGGCCAGTTGCCTAAACTGGAAGAAGATATGTACCACTGCGAACTGGACGACCTTTTCCTCATCCCCACGGCCGAGGTGCCGGTCACCAATTTGCATCGCGAGGAAATTGTCGACGGGAATGCATTGCCGATAAAGTACACGGCCTATACGCCCTGCTTCCGCCGCGAGGCCGGGGCATACGGCAAGGACACCCGCGGCCTGATGCGCATCCATCAATTCAATAAAGTCGAAATGGTCAAATTCGTCAGGCCGGAGGATTCCTGGGACGAGCTGGAACTGCTGCTGCAAAACGCCGAGGATGTCTTGCAGGCGCTCGATCTGCCCTATCGCGTGCTCACCCTGGCGACCGGCGATTTGAGCTTTGCCGCGGCCAAGTGCTACGATATCGAGGTTTACGCCAAGGGCCTGGACAAATGGCTGGAAGTGTCTTCGTGCAGCAACTTTCTCGACTTTCAGGCGCGACGGGCCAACATCCGCTTCCGTCGTGAAAAAGGCGGCAAACCGGAATTTGTGCACACGCTGAATGGCTCCGGTCTGGCGCTGCCGCGCACGGTTATCGCCATTATGGAAAATTACCAGACGGACGAGGGAACGATTGTTGTGCCGCCGGCGCTTCGTCCCTATATGGGCGTTGATATTATAAAGTAGCCGGAATTACGCAGGTTTTTAAAATGGCCGTCATCGCAAACGAGCGCAGCGAGAAAAGCAATTTCCAGCCAAAGAGCAATCTCCCTGGCGGGAGATCGCCGCGCGAACCCGCCTGCGCGGATTCGCTCGCGATGACTTTTAACTTTAAAGACATAGCAGTCATTGCGAGCAACAAATCCGAAGCAAATTCGGATCCCGAATGAAAGGACAAGCTATCGCCAACTATTTAAAAGGAGAACGAGTGTTGCAATCCTGAGGAGTATCTCCTGGGCGGCAGGCCGTTTCGTCGCTTCGTTCCTCGCAGTGACGTGCCTTTTCTAATGAAAGCCGGGAGTCCGGTTTACCAACTTGTAATGACTTGAAAGATGACTGGCGGACAACACAAAATAGGAATTATCTCCGATACACATGGCGTTTTGCCTGGTGAGGTGCATCAACTATTCAAGGATGTGGATCAAATCATCCACGCCGGCGACATCGGTCATGAGGATATTTTAATCGAGCTGCAAACCCTGGCGCCGGTGGCCGCCGTGTACGGCAATGTCGATAGACAGCCTCTGCGGGCAAAGACCAGGGAGCGATTCGAATTTTCCATGGGCGACTATAAAATTATTGTGGCGCATTTTCCTCTCTATTTTGGCGATGAAAAAACACCGACGATTCGCATCAGCGGCCACACGCACAAGCCGCTGGTTTTGCAGCGGAGAGGGTCGCTGCTGATCAATCCCGGTTCGGCGGCCTTTCCGCGCGGCGAATACAAGCCGAGCGTGGCGCTGCTGACCATCGCCGAAGCGGGAGCGCGGGCGGAAATTGTTTACTTTTAGAGAAAGTTATGAATTTTACATCTCGCTTGAAAGA
>JAJRST010000631.1 GCA_024278645.1 bacterium
TATCAGCGACCTGCCATTTGACCTGGCGGTATAGACCTAAACCCCAGAGGTCTTGAAGACATCTGGAGACTGTCGAAAAAGTGTCCGACCCCGGTTGTCCGAAGGACACCGGGTGTCGTAAACGATTAAAAATCAAGATGCACTAAACACCCGGAGTCCGCCATTCGGCGGACATCCGGGGTTTTTCGACAGTCTCCCGAGGTTTGTCGCAAAGAGGTTTATCGAAAGTCCGATTACGGCAGCGGTTTCACCTTGATGTTCTTGTAATAGACGACGCTGTTCGGGTCGTGGCCCTGCAGGCAGAATGTGCCGCTGGCGATCTTGCGCCCGGGCATGCCTTCATAACTCACATTTTCCGGCTCGGTATAATCGGTCACCACCTGATCGTTGACCTTGACGACAATGTGCTTGCCCTCAACCGTAATGTCCATGGTGAACCATTCATTGTCCTTGGCCGGCGCCTCCTCGACATCGGCGACGCCCCACAACCCGCCGGTTCTGCGCGTGTCCGTGTGCGAGTTGTTCACCTGCACCTCGTAGCCCTTTTCCGGCCAGCCTTCCGGCTGAAACTCGGTGTGGAAGTAGATGCCGGAATTGGCGCCGGGTTCGGTCATCACATCCGCCTTGAATTCAAAGTTTTTGAAATTGTGATCCATGACCGGGCCGACATAATAGAGGTGGCTGCGTTCGCCGTGAACGACAATCATGCTGTCCTTTACGCTGAATGTACCCGGTTTGTCGCTGGCTTTCCACCCGTCCAGGGACGCGCCATCGAAAAGGGTGTACCACCCATCCGCGTCGGGCTGCGGCGCCGCCTTTTCGGCGGGCGCTTCCTGTTTCGACTGGCAGCCCATCAATACAAAGCTAAAAATCCCCAGCAGTAAAAGCACTCTCATTTCTCTCTCCTTTTGTTTGTTTTAGTGTTGTTAACTTCGCCTGTGGCGAATTGCTTTTTTCCATCCCGATAAATTTATTTGCCTCCAAGACGTCAAGCCTCAATAAATTAAAGTAATACTGGGATTCAAAGAACCTTTGTCACGTTGTTTTTTTCGAGTCTTCGAGGCAATATTTTGTAACTATTCAGCCTAAATTCAAAAATTTACTTTCATAGTCTCGAAAAACACGACATATCAAGCCCAAAAGTCATCGCGAAGGCGTCCCGCCCCGAAACCGTTATTGGGCTTGCAGAGAAAAGTTCCTGATGCGTGAGATTGCCGCGCGCTCCCGCTGGCGGGACGCCTGTGGCGATCTCCGGATCGGAAAACATGATAATTGATTGAAAAGACGCCAATAGCCACGGCGGCAGCGCTCGCAATGACTTTTCATTTTAACCGGTATTCTGCCAAAGTGGATACCTGAACAGTTACAAAATTTTATGAATGATGCAGGCTAGTAGGCCTGGAGCAATTGCAACATCTTGCGATCCAGCTTGTGGCCGCGATAGTCTTCGTATTCGACATCCTCGCGGCCGCTGTCCAAAATGCCAAAGCTGCCGCGAAAATTCCACAACGCCCAACCCAAACCGGCTGCTTGCATGGCTTTGAGTCGATTTTCCATGAACGCCAGGGTCACGTCATGCGGCGTCTTGTTGTAAACGCCCCATTCTCCCACATGCACGGGCACGTCGTCCCATTTCAAATCAATCCATTGCTGTAAAAAACCGTTCATGATAAATTTATCTTCAAATCCCTCTGGCGGCTGCGTGACGACAAGAGCGCCGTCTTTGTCAAGGCGGTATTGCGCTTGCGGCACGCCCCAGTCGGAAATGCCCGGATGCAGGTTCACTGTCGGCGCTTCGGAGCCTTGCGGCGGCTCGATGCGCAGTTCCGAGAAGGTCATCCAATCGCCGCCAAAGATGCGAATAGCCAGCTTGTCGCCGTCCCCCGGCAATTCGGCGCCGTAATCGCGATCGTAAATATTTTGGTAGATGTCCCACTCTGATCGGTAGACCACTTCTTTCCATTCGCCCTCGCCGGGACCGGGTTGAAAATTTTTCTGAAAAAAGGTCTGGCCATTCAACTGCATTCTAAAATCAGCGCTGACCGACACTTGCTGCACGTGGAATGTAATTGTTGTTCCCCGGACAAATTTCCCATTGATCTCTATTGGCGTATTCCAGGGAGCCTTGGAGGCGCCGTAAAGATAGCGCGGCATCAACACGGGCGGCCAGGTCGGCTCCGGCCATCCGTCCGCGCCGTCTATCCAGCCGGCTTTGTAATGTGTAAGCTGCATGGGCTGGTAAAAATGCGGCGACATGACCACGCCATAGTCGAGAATTTCGTCCACCGGGGCATTGCCCCATTCCACGGCATCGGAGATGATAATGCGATTCGGCGACACTTCGCGGATGGCTTGAATGGCCGGCAGCACGGCGTTGACATACGATTCGCCGTCAACATGCGCGGGTTCGTTGACCAGGTTAAAGCTGAGGTCTTTGCGAGGTATAGACTTGTAGCGTTCGGCGAACATGCGCCAGTGGGCGGCGAACGCCTGCTGCGCCGACTCGTCCTCCCACAGGCTGACATCCTGTTCCGGGGGCAAGGGCTTTTGCGGCGGGTTGACGCCGTAGCCCGGCGCCCGATGCAGATTGATGCTCACATGAATGTTGTATTTTTGCCCCCACGCCACGGCGTCATCGATTTGCGAGAGCCCCTCCTCGTCAAAGGTCAGCCAGTCGTCCTCCTGCGTATAAGTGCGGTAGTCGATGGGCAGGCGGACAAAATTAAAGCCCAGTTCCGAGATCATCTCAAAATCGTCTTCCACATAGCCTTGGTTGGACCATTCGAGGGTGAACTTGCCCAGCAGGTTAAAGCCGCGCCAGTTTGAAGTGAAATCCTCCGGCGGCGGCACCGGCATAAGATCAAAATGATAATTCTCGCCGCCCTGAGGTTCCTGGTTCTCGATGCGTTGCGGAATGTAGCCGTCGGCATAAACGGTAAAGTGATACATGTCTCCGGCGATGGCGTCGCTCTTTTGCAGTATCGGCGTCATGCCGCCGCCGGCGCCGCGGTATTTAATGGCATTGATGCTGCCGGTTGGCTCGCCGGCTTTCAGGATTTTTATGGCCGTGACTTGCCTGGAATTCGATGCACGCACAAAATAGACGCCATTGGCGAGGCCGCTGCCTTCGAAGGTAAAAACATGCTCGCCCGATGCCAGCAGCATTTTCATCTGCGCTATCCGGCGGCCCAGGATGTTAAACACCTGAATCGTCAACTCGTCGTTATCCGGCAGGTTGACGACAAAATCCGTCTTGTCCGTAAAACCGTTCGGATAATTGTTCGACATGGCAAACTTTTCCGGCGTTGCACCCCACGATTCATCAACGGTCGTCATGCTGTTCAAATCAAAGGACGCCACGCCACGCAACGTCGTGTCCACTCCCTGGGTTACGTTCTGTATATGAATACTATCGGGGGTCACAATTTCCCAGGTGACGGTGTTTGCAGCGGAAAATGTAATAACAGTGCTCTGAGCAGAGAGAACAACGAAGGAAAAACAAATAATTATAGACAAAAAACCAAATACACGCATGCCCCAACCCTCTCTTTTAATTAACCCTGTAATCTACAAAAAAATGAGCAAAGTGTCAATGCGGGAGGGCATTTTAATGCTCGAGGTCTCTGCGTGGATATGCATGACGGAAAGGGAGACGCGCCAATCCGCCCCTTGCAGCGGGTCACGGTAAAAAAGTTATGACTGTTTGAAATGGCCGTCGAAATGTTACAACGACTCGCGTACCGTCTTTTTCAACTGCCCATCCGTCATTATCACTTCCGAGAGCTTTTTGGTTTTGAAATTATTGATCAGCATTTCTTCCTGTTGCTGAAAAAATATATGCAACCTGCAAATATCTTCCATGGGGCATTTATGACCTTCAGCCAGGCATTCGTTCAAACGGGAATTATATCCCATGGCATGAAGCACATCATAAACTGTAACCTGATCGGGGGGATTGGTGAGATAGACGCCGCCGTCCTTTCCCTGGACAGTGGTCACAATTTTTTCATTTTTCAAACGAAAAACGATCTTTGTCGTAAATGGGCGGGAGAGCAAAAGAACTTTGGCCAGACGTGAAATCGGCACACGTCCCTGACCATATCTGCCGGCAAGGTAGGCGCAAATTCGCAAGGCGTAATCGTATTCCCGCCTGATCAGTGTATTCACAATTCGAACCCTATAAGTATATCTATACTTTTTTAGTATAATATATAAAATATTATGACATTCTAAAGGATTTTTTTCAGGCTTGGGGCAAAATCGACAGGTGGGGCTGAATAGTCTTTATCAAATTAATCATTTTCCAGCAAACCGTCCTTGCCGCGAATTGACCGCGCTGCCGGCACGCTTTTCGCAATGCTCCGCATGGGAGCTACAAGGGCATGA
>JAJRST010000632.1 GCA_024278645.1 bacterium
AAGACGGCGTGGGTTACGGCGGATCCCGGAAGTTTTTCTATGTCGGATTATATTTTTCATAGTCAGCTCAAATTTGAGCTATTAATTTAACATAATCCGCAAAAAATGCAACGTTTAATTTGAAGGTTATTCACCAAATTTATAATGCTTGCGAATATCCCGGGTGATATTCCATACGCAGCTCATCCCGGCCGGGAATTCGACCAGATCGCCGGCGTTGATTTCCACGGCTTTGCCGCCCTCCGGCGTGACGAAGACCTGTCCCTCCAGAATGTAGCAGGTCTCTTTTTCATCGTAATGCCACGGAAATTCGGACGCCTCTTTCGTCCAGATGGGCCAGTTGCGAACGCCAAGGGCGTCCAGCTTTTCCTGCGTCGGTTTTTCAACTTTTATTTGCATGGCTTTACCTCCAATAATATTTATTCAAATATTTTCAAGGTTTGGCGTCGGATTCTACTCTAATGACAAAATAATTTTGCACAAAATAATCAAGGCAAGACCATTTGGGGCAAAACAATTTTTAACTTTCATTATTCGAAAAACCCCGGATATCCGTCGAATGGCGGACATCCGGACATTTTATGTGTCTTGATTTTAAAGCAATTACGACACCCGGAGCCCTTCAGACAACCAGGGTCGTTCACTCTTTCGACAGTCTCAAAAAGTCCCTGAATCTAAAAAACAAAAGATATGAAGCGCAATGGAATTGCCGCCACATGGAGCACCCTGTTACGATCGATACGCTTCCAAGACATCATATGATACCGATAAACAGCTTTCCATGATTTTTATGCTTGATCGCTTATGTCCCGCCTTGTTTTTTAGAACCTGGCAAACGCTCCAATTCAACATTAAAACAGCTTTTAGCGACCTGTTATTTCATGTGTAACTTCTCTGTGATCTCGGTGATTCTCCGTGCATCTCTGTGTCAAATGTTAAAGCAGAGTAGCAGAAATATCTGCATGATCATGGCGATGAAATAATTACTATCATGCTTTAAATTATCATGATTTTCAATTATTTTGTCCCTAATTATTTTGTCATCAATCATTTTGTCATTAATCATTTTGCCAGTCATTGTATTGATAAAGAGTTTTATCCCCCCACGCGGCCAGACGGCGGGCGACGGGGTTCTGACGAATCACAAATCGCACAACATCATGGGCAAAATTGCCCGGTTTGCTGTAGGGACAGACGCGCATGCAGATGCCGCAGTCCGTACCCACGGTGCGCCAGTAGCGATAGCAGGCCTCCTGGTTGGTGGACCATTTCAACACGCCGCGCACCGGCTTCTCCGCGCCGTGAGAGATGGCGCCGGCCGGACAATGCGTCGCGCATTTTTTGCAAATGCGACAAAAATGCTGCACGCCAAAAGCGACGGGAGAATCAAAATCGAGGGGGATGTCCGTGGTCACTGCGCCGAGTCGCACGCGCGCGCCATATTTCGGATGAATCAAATAGCCGATTCGCCCCACCTCGCCGAGACCGGCGTCCACAGCCGCGGCGGGAAGCATGAAGCGATAATTGGCGTCGGTATGCGCACGGGCATTATAGCCGAGAGAGCGAATAAACGAAGCTGCATTGATGGCGATTTTCGCCGCTTCCAGGTACTGCTTTGACGATTCGACGACCACCGGCATTTTCGGCGCATGGCGCATGGCGTCAAAATCCATTTCCACGGCAAAGACGATGACGTTTTCAAACTCATCCGTAATGGGCGACCCGTAGCCGCCGGGGCCGCGTCCCACGTGACTGTAAAGATGAATCGGATCGAGCCTGGCGACGCCGACGTCCACCGCGCCCAGCGACAGCACGAGACGTTTGACGGCTGCCGTCGCCTCCGCCGCGGGGACGGACATTTTCTCCGTTGCCGGCGTCCCCTGGCAAAAGGGGATCAACTTTTCAGTCAACGTAAAATTAGTGTCGGCCATTTTCGCGGCCACGGCTTCATAATGCCGTCCGCCGGGAGAAAGCAGGTTCGGCATGGCGCGCAATACATCGTCCGTCTTTTTTCGTTGCGGATGGCGGCGATAATAATCCCGGTAAGCGTCCGAACCGGCGACATAGCGGGCGCGTGCAAACATGATATCACGTTCGTCAAATCGAGTTTGCGTGTCGATAATCCTTGTACTTGCAACCCCGCCATAAGGGGTGAAAATCACCGCCAGCGTTGCCAGGACGATAATATTCAGTCCCCAATAAAAAGAATTCAAAACGGACGTAAGGCCAATGAAAAGAAGCGTCAACGATAAAAAGAGAAGAATGGCCAGGGAAACGAGGGCGGCGCGTTTTTCCTTTTCCACAATGGAGGACAATAAAAACAGGCCGAAATAAATCAAAAAAATGCTGTTCACAAAGATGAGGGCATAATGAGCCATGACTCAAAAAAAGCCTCTCCGGTTAGAAATGCGCGGTAAAGCTGACATTCACGGTCGGTTGGATGCGACCGTCGCCAAATCGGACGTCCCAATCGATAGTGGACAATCGCGATTTTTCATAGCGATGCACGCTCCACACGGCGTCGATGGCGCTGACGATGTGATTAGCGACAATGGCGCCGAGCACAAACAGCGCCCGGTTGTCCGCCGTATCGGCGGAGATGCGTAGCCGGTCGAACGCGTCGCGGCTCTGTTGGCTGTCCCATTCCCAGAAATAAAAATCGATGTCCTGGTAATACTTGTTGAAATTCCGCTGCTGCAAGCGGTAGGCGTTGTGCTCGTAAATGCTGGCAAAGTTGCCCACGTCGATGAAATAGGTGTTGTTCTTTCCCTCCAGGTTGACGCCGGCATGAGTGGCGGCGTATGTTTCATAATCCTCCTGTCGCCAGTTGCCGTAAGTGGTAAAGCCGGCATAGCTCAGCCACAAGCCGACTTCGATGCCCAAAAAAACGGCGCGTTTTGTCTTCGACTCGGCGTAATGCTGCCCCCAACCGGGCAGGAGCAGGGACATGAAAAAGGCCTTGCCCTTGTTTTTGGTTATTTTTTCGTGATTCGCCTGCGGCGCCTTGGAAATCGTCTCGTCATCGAGGTTTTGCATCAACGCAAACGTCTGCAAATGGGCGCTGGCGGAAAACGATTTTTGGTGCAATGTCGGCTCGTTTGCAGCAGCGACATGAAAGAGGGCAAAAAGAACAAACAGGACGGCAATTCTCTTCATAAAGCTCACCAATTCACTCGTAAAGTTAAGACTGTTTGCGTTTCCTGGGCCAGATAGATCGGTTCAAGACGAAGGCTGACGTCTATCTTTCTGTTATATTTCGTCGTCGTCCAGGCGGCGTCGGCGGCGCTGAGCAGGTGGTTGATCACCGCGACAGTGGCGCCGGTCGTCGCTCTTTTATAGGCGTCGTTGCTGGCGTTGCGTCGGGTTTCATAATAATAGCGGTTCGGGTTAAGCTTGCCGGTCTCGTTGTAGCGCTGGGTAATCTGCTTATCGGTCATGGCAATGCTGTTTTCCGGGTCGGTGCGAAAGTCGTCCCAGCCCCAACTGAATTGGTGGTACTTGCCGATCATCTCGTAGTATTGTTGATCTTTTTCACGATGCAGCGCGTGACTGAAGGACTGGCGCTCCCATTCGCGCAGCGCTTCCACGCCGTCCGGGCTGTAAGCGATGCCGGATTGGTAGGCTATCCAGCGCCAATACTACTCCTCGCTCCAATGCGTATCGGCGTAGGCCTGAAACTCGGCTTCGATTCGTCTGCCCTCGCTGTTATTTTGAGCGTAATAGGTCCATGCCGCCACTTCGACGGCCAGAAAAGCCGCTGCTTTTATGTATGATTTTGCATAAATCTGGCCGGCGCCCGGAATCACCGCGGACATGACAAAAGCCGCCTTTGGATTCTTTTTCTTAAAGACGACCGTCGTTCCGCCGTCGCTTTCCGGCGAAAGCATGGGAGCGCTGTTGTCGAGCATGAATTTTTGCCAATCGTTCGCCAAAGCAGACAGGCTAAAAACCAGCATTGTCATAAAAACTATTGTAACCTTCACGGCCTTTTCCTCGCATTAATCAATAAAATCAAACAACAGGGTAAAATAGTAACGCCACTCCTTGCCAAAGCGATACCCGGAATTAAAATGATCGTCCAGACTGTATGCGGCGTCAATGGCAAATGCCGTTGGGAATCCGTAAAACGAAAAAAGCTGCGCCCTTATGCCGCCGCCGACGGAGCGCCGAAACTTTTTCAGATCGATCTTGTCTTCATCAAAAGCGTTGCCGATTTCAAAAAATGTCGACAGGTAAAGTTTATCGGTGGTCAAATGCAAAAATTGCTTCTGAATGCTGCTAAAGATGGGAAAACGATATGTAAAGCGTCCGAACAGCATTTTTCGCCCTTCGATGGCGTAATAAGGATAGCCGCGCAGCCCCGGCAAGCCGCCGGCGAAAAAATTGAAAAAGCTGTCAATCGGCTTGTCGATATAGCCGCCTTTAAAATTGCTGGTCAACACATGTTTCCGCGACCACGGCATTGGAGTATATTCACGCCAGTCAAGCTCGATCTTGTTGACGTTAAAATGTGTGTACTCTTTTTGCGGCAAAATGTTCTCATCCTCGGTGGAATAGCCGACGAAAAACTTGTTCCACTCGTACGAATAACGCACCATGATTGTTCGTCCGCCCGGCGGGTTAATATGAGCATTGATGCCGCGCGCGGCCTTGTCGATATTCCATTGCAGGCGAAAGTGATTGCCGATGAAATAGGTGTTCGCCGGAGATCGAAAGGTGACGTTTTGCGGTGCAAAATAAAAATCGCCGATGTCGCTGGTGTAGCGCGAATGCACAAAAGAGGCGCGGATTTTTTGATCATCCTTGATGTCGTAATAGCCGCCGATGTCGCCTTCGACAATACGAAAATGAACGTCTATGGGAAATTCCTGCGGATAATCCTCGATTACCGCGATTCTTCGTTTCACGTTGCGGGTGAAATAATAAAACTCGGCGAACAGCGTCGGCGGCAGTTTGCGATACTCGAAAATGCCGAAAATATCAAGGTCCCGGACCCGGTTCATGGCGACGCCGCCGAGCACGGAGACGTTGTTCAGAATGTCGCTGGCGTAAAAATAGGTTCCCAGCTTGAGTCTGAGCGAGTCGACCATCACCCGCGGCAGAAAAGAGAATTGACCGTATTCGATGGCATAAGGATTTTTCTCAACGTCCGGCAGTTTGGTATCGTCATAGTTGCGCTGCGCAACGAGATGTTGCGGATTGAAAGTGTTTTCCAGTTCCGGCGCCAGCTCCGAAGCCTCGACATAAACGGCAAGGCCTTGGTCGAGATTTTGCGGTTTTTGTATGACGGCCAACTTGTA